>JALZID010000283.1 GCA_030860485.1 Pseudomonadota bacterium
TGTAAACCAACACCTGAAGAGCGTAGTGCGGGAAATCCGCACGCTACGTTCTGTGGGAGCCGGGGGCGGGTGACCGCCTCCGGCGACCCGGTGGGTGCCGGGTAACCGGTATCCCTACCGCGACCCAGCTCGTAACGGAAGAGCCAGTGTTCCCCCCAGGCGCTGGGGGGATGAAACCGTTGGTTTACCGGCCGCCGGGGCGTACCCTTCCCTGGGTGCTGACGGGTCCCCGGCGGCCTACGGAAAGAGGCCGGACAGATCGACGGGACACCCCGGCAGCTCAGCAGGCGCGAGCATTCCCGGTGCTGCGAGTATGCGGCATTCGAGATAACCCGATGCCGAGGGCGAGGTGTAGACGTGTAAACGCCTGTCTTCGAGATCGACGAGCCACACCTCTGGGATACTGTGACGGGCGTAGAGCGGGATCTTGACGTCACGATCGTAGACCAGCCTCGTGTCGGCGACCTCGATGATGAGTAGGATATCTCCCGGTAGCGGGTGGCCCGACCGGTAGAAGTCCTGGCGAGGACGAAGCAACGCGAGATCCGGCTCGGGCTCCGAGTGCTCGGGCAGAACGACGGGCGATTGTACCAGCACGATGGCGCGATCCCCGAGCGCCCTTACCAGTAGACGGTTCAAGGCCATGACCCGTTCCCGTATGCCCGCTACCGATCGGCGCCATATCGATGATCTCCCCTTCGATCAGCTCCACGCGGTCGTCTTCCTGAAAGATCCCCACCTCAGCCATGCGATGGAAGTCCGCGACCGTGAGCCGGTGCCTGGTCGTAATAGGTGTCGCAATGGTGGCCATCGTGCCGACTCCTTCCTCATAGATTCTCACGTACACCGTAGCAAGGCGCACGCGAGGGGGCAAGCACGAGCAATCCGTGTGAGACCCAGAGGTGCGGCGGGAAACCTATGCGGGTGTGTGACCGAATGTATGGCCGGCATACTGTCGATTCGTACCGAACGGCCTCACGAAGCTGTTCGCCGCCGCCACGGGGTTGAACTGGCCTGCACGAACTTTGCCGCAGGCCTCGCAGTCATACCACGGAGATGAGCATGTGCCCCCACGCCCAATTGGCCACAGAGGTAGCGAGTGCCGTCCTGGCCAGCACACCCGCATTTCGCATCGACCCCGGTGACCCGAGGCGACTACAGTTGCACAACGCGCTGGGCGAGCGGGTATCCATGGCGCTCGAGCCCGTTCGCGCCGAGATAAAGCCCCCGAGCGCCAGGCGTTATTTCGCCGGCGTCGAGACACGAGCCGAGCTCCTTGGCGCTTATCGAGAAGCAAGCCGGGCCCTGCCTTTCGAGATGGACCTACCGGAAGCCAGACGCCGGGTGCACCCCTACGCTACCGAGTTCCTGCACGGGCTCTTCGACGACGCCTGTGCCGTTCTCGAAGACCGCGACGCCGCCCGCATCGCCCGCTGGGTCCAGGATTTCGACATCTACGTGGCTGTCAAGGCCGTCGAGTCGCTGTTGAACAGCAAGGCCGATCTGGCGCTCCTCGAGATCGCCGAGGCGCGCGGCTGGTGCGTCCACTTCGACCACCTCGCCATCCGCTGTGGCAGTGAGGAGACGGGCGATGCCGAGCGCGTCGCAGGGCTCTTGACCGGCGAGCACGGCTATGTCGCATCGCAGGTCCCGGGCGAGGACTTCTATCGTTTCGCCGACGGCTGGAGCGCCTATCTGCTCTACAAGATGCTCGACAACGGGCAGGCGCTGCGGCTCTTCATCGACCAGTCCGATGCCGGCCATCCCACCCAGATCATCCAGCACTGGAACCACCTCTACGGTTACACGGCGCATCACCTCGCGATCCGGGCCACGCGGCCGCCGCTTTCGAATGTAGGTCAGCTCGGAGCGCGGGTGGCGGTGACGTTGGAGGAGCTTTGCGATGCCCTGGCGGAGCGCGGGATCAGGGTCATGGAGGCGACCGGGCATTACACGGAGGGACTGCTGTTACAGGTCTTCGCCCGCCCCGAGCGCACCCCGCGCATCCCTAGAGCGATCACGGAAGGGCTCGCCCGCCTCTGCGCCGGTCTCGAAACCAAGATCCAGAACGGCAAGCTCCTGGAACTCGTCGCGCGGCGCGAGATGCCGCCGGAGCTCGCAGAGCGGTTCTTCCAGCTCTATGGCCTCTCCTACACACCCGAGAACCCGCTGCACTCGGCGCCCATCTACCCCTATTTCCTGCCGGAGCAGGCCGCGCACGTGATCCGCACCTCGCTGGCCACATAGCCCGGATCTAGGGGGAAAGAGACATGAGTCTGCGTGCGACATCCTGGTTCTTTTGGCTCGTGCTCGGCGCCAACGCCGCGTCCGCCCTCGAGGTGGAGTTGGCCTACATCGGCGATCCCGCCGACGCGGTGTACTCGGCGTTGTCCCAGGGTCTCGAGGAGGCGAACCTCCAGGGCCAGTTCCTCGGCCAGCGCTATCGCCTGACGAGGTTCGCGCCCGGAGAGCCCAATCGAGCCCCGTCGAGCCAGGCCGCGGTGCTCTTGGCGGCGCTCGAGGACCGCGAGCTGCTCGAGCTCGGCGAGCGGGCGCCGGGGCGCGCGGTGTTCAACCTCGGCTCGGGATCCGACGCGCTCAGGCAGAGGTGTCTGCCGAACCTCCTCCATATCCTTCCCAGCACCCGGATGAAAGCCGACGCGCTCGCCCAATGGCAGCGCCTGCACCCCGAGTTCCCGAGCCCAAGTGCAGGCCTGGCACCCGGACTTTACGAAATATGCCGCCGAGCAGTTGAATCGGCGCTACCGCAAGGCACAGGGACGGGACATGGACGACCGGGCCTGGGCCGGCTGGGCCGCGGTCAAGATGGTCGCCGACTCCGTGGCGCGCCTCGGTAGGGCCGAGGCAACGCCACTGCTCGACTATCTCAAAACGGCCCTCGCCTTCGATGGCCAGAAGGGCGTTACCATGAGCTTCCGGAAAAACGGGCAGTTGCGCCAGATGCTCCTGATCGTGGAAGGCCCGCGCATCGTGGGCGAGGCCCCGGTCAAGGGGGTCGTGGACCCGACCCACCTGGACAGCCTGGGGCCGTCGATTGTGCAAAATCGAGTGACAGTTCGTGAAAACCGTCGCGAGCGAAGGGCTTTTTCACAAACTGTGAGGGGAACGCATGAAGAATGAAGTCCTGCTGATCCTGGCCCTGGTGGCCGGTCCGGCGTGGGCCGAGCCGACCCACCGGGTGTTCGTTACCAACGAGCGCGGCGATTCGATCACCGTGATCGACAGCCGTACCCTCGAGGTCGAGGCCACCGTTCCGGTCGGCAAACACCCGCGAGGGATCGGTCTCGCCCCGGACGGCACGGAGATCTACGTCGCGCTCGGGAAGGAAAACGCGATCGCCGTGGTCGATCCCAAGACCCTGAAGGTCCTGCGCAAGATCCCCTCGGGTGATGACCCGGAGGCCTTCGCCGTGCACCCGAACGGACATATCTATCTTTCCAACGAGGATGCCGCCAAGGCCACGGTGTTGGAGCCGAGGAGCGGCAAGGTCATCGCGGAGATCCCGGTCGGCCTGGAGCCCGAAGGCGTCGCCATCTCGCCCGATGGCAAGCAGGTGATCGTGACCAGCGAGTCCACCAACATGCTGCACGTCATCGCCGTACCCGAACATCGTGTCGTGGCCAACATCCTGGTCGGTGCCAGACCGCGCGCCGCGGTCTTCCATCAGGACGGCACCATCGCCTATGCGACATCGGAGATCAGCGGCGAGGTCAAGCGCGTGGACATGGTGAAACACCGGGTCCTGAACAAGGTGCCGCTAGGCGATGACAACATCAAGCCCAAGGACATCCTGGTGAGCCGGGATGGGGCGACCCTGTACGTCGCGGGCGGCCGCGCCAACCAGGTGATCGTGCTGGACGAGAAGACGCTCGGCACCAAGACCCGCATCCCGGTCGGCCAGCGCGTCTGGGGCCTGGCGATGTCCCAAGACGGGTCTCGCATCTATACCACGGATGGGGCCAGCAACACCGTCTCCGTCATCGACACCGCGAAGAACCAGGTACTGGCCACCATCAAGGTCGGCGAGGCGCCGTGGGGCGTCATCATCGACGATCGGTCCTAGCCGCCGGCCATTCATCACTCCGCAGGTTGCAAGTCGACCGGATCGCGTCATCATGCCGCTGCGCTTGCAGCGGCGTATTGGCATCTGACAGCGAGACAGACCCATGAAAATCAAGATGGCAATCGTGGCCGGGCTGTTGTGCGCCGCCGGCGTCGCGGAGGCGGTCGATTCCCAGGAGATCGTGGACGCCGCGGAGAGCAACTTCAACCGACCCGCCTTCTAACCGCCAGGGGCCTCTGGAGGAATTGGCCCCGCCGCTGATTTGTGCAACAACGCCTCGAATCGCGCAACTCCCCTTGAACATTGCCACATAACTCTGGCTACAATAGGCCACGGGCCGGAGAAACCCGGGGTGTGCGTGAAGGAATTGACTGCGCGTGACCGCCGTGCTTTGCAAACGCATTTCCTCGCGCTTGACGGAAGCGCCCGGCTGCTGCGTTTTGGTATGGTCTTTCCCGATGAACTGATTACCAGGTATGTGCAAGAGACGAATTTCGCACGCGATACCATGTTTGGCGTCTATGACAGCGAGCTCATGCTGGCCGGTGTCGGAGCATCTCGCTTTTACGCCGCGCGAACAAGCCCTGCCTGTAGTCGCCCGCGCCCCCAGCAAAGAGCGCATCGGGGAGTTTGGCGTATCGGTAGCTGCATCGGCGCGAGGCATGGGCATCGGCACCAAGCTTTTCGAACGTGCGGCTATACACTGCCGTAGCGCTGATGTGGACATCTTGTACAGGCAGTTTCTATCATGCAACGAGAGCATGATCCATATTGCAAAAAAGTTCGGGATGGACCTCCATAACCACCGTGGTGAAGCAGACGCCTATCTGAAGCTGCGACCGGCCAATCCAGCCAGCGCATCGCAGGAAATCGTAGAGGAACAGCATGATCTATCAGCTCCCCAAGGGCCGCCCGACGGGCAAACGGTGCTCTCCATATTCTTCCTGGCTGGCACTGTGTTTCGCCGTCCTATCCACCTATCCGCGGACACTACCCCCCTCGTCTTGGTTAGCGCCTGTGCCTTGAGATGTGCGAGTACTTGGTTGCGACGGACCTTAAGAGTTGGCGTCAATAACCCGTTTTCCACGGTCCATAGTTCCAAGCTCGGCGTAACGCTCCGCACTTTCGCATAGCCCGGAAACGCGTGCAGTCGCATCGCGATCCTGTCTAAGATCGTCGCATGGACCTGCGCTTGTTCAAGCGCGGCCGGGTCGTTCGGGTCGAGATCAAGCTCACGCGCAAGCTTCGACCAGTGTTCTCGGTTTAGCACCACGCTCGCACTCAGATAGCCCTGACTTTCTCCCGTCACCATCGCTTGCTCGAAGAGCGGATCGAGGGTAATCGCGCGTTCCATACTTTCTGGGGCAATCTTTTCACCATTGGCCATCACGATGATCTCTTTGATTCGGCCAGTGATGTAGATATGGTGATCCCCGATCCGCGCCTGGTCGCCGGTGTGTAACCATCCTTCGCTGCCGATTGCCATCGCGGTGAGCTTTGCATCCCCCCAGTAACCTAACATGACACCGGGACTCTTAACGAGTAGCTCATCATTGTCTCCAATGCGTACCTCCACATCCTCGAGCGGAGTTCCGACGCTGAACGGGTCATTATCGGTGAGCGGATTAGCGCTTACCACGGGACTCGTCTCGGTCAGGCCGTAGCCATTTGAGATGGGGAATCCTAAGCCGATAAACACGATCGCGAGACGTGCCTCTAGGGGAGCTGCCCCGCAGCTGACTACGCGCAGACGATCGCAACCTAACCGGGCGCGGATCCGATGTGCCACGAGCCGATTGAGTAAAGGCCATAAGAGTTCGACTGAAGTCCTCCGTAGAGTTTTCGAGGACCCGAGGCACGACCAATAGGTTGGTCGGCCGGACCGCTGTGAGCTCTTCAACGAGCTGCTGATGCGAGCGTGCGTACGTGAGGAGGGAGCCTGCCATCACTGGCAGGTAGTAGCCAACGGTGCGCTCGAAGGTGTGCGCAAGAGGCAAGAAAGAGAGAAACCCATCGTCTGGGCAAATGGAGAACCTTCGCATTAACGCGTACACGTTCCACAAAATGTTGCGATGGCTCAGCATCACCCCTTTGGGGCGGCCTACTGTTCCGGACGTGTATACGATAGTGGCGAGATCATCGGGGCCGCTGGCCTGCATTGGTGCGTCATGCTCGACGCGCGATAACCATGCGTTAACGTCGCCCAGACGTGCATCGCTCGAGTTGTTTCTATCGGGGGCAACGGTAAGGACGCGCACCAACCCCACTGCGGGGTGATGTGGTCAATATGTCGAGCCAACGGAATGCTTTTTCCGTGCATCAGCATAATGTGCTCATCCCCTTTGGCTCTGAGCGTGAGTTATACGGTGGTGGTAGCCTAAAGCGGGCGGGGCGTTCACGCCGTTCCGCCGCCGCACCGGCCCGCTTCCAATTGACTCATGGTCTCAAGCGCCATGTTCGCATGCGCGTAAGCGCCGCCCGCGCGCATCTCGGCGGCGACCCAAATCGCTTCCATCACCTCCGCCTCGGTCGCCCCGTGCTTTACCGCAAGCTCGGTGTGGCCGCGAATGCAGTACGGACATTGGGTCGCGTGCGCCACCGCCACGGCGATGAGCTGTTTGGTCTTTGTGGGCAGCGCACCATCGGCGAACACGCGCGTGCTGAACGCCTTGAACGCGGCTGAGATTCCCGGCGCCAGCTGCGCCCGTTTGCGCGCGAGTTTCTTACTAATGGGCGGATAAAGTTGCGTGTCCATATTAGCTCCTCGGTAGATTTCCTTAAGGGCCGGGGCATCACTCAATGAGCGAGCTTCAAGGGAGGCAGCATTGCGTTGCTGGGAGTCGCCAAGAAGGGTTGTCGGCTCAAGGAGATGAACCGGATCGAATCGAGGTTCGATCTGGGATCAGGCCAGTTGGAATCAAGCGAATGCCCGCGCCGGTGCTCGGGGTGGTGCCCGGGCGGGCAAGCCGAGAATGCGTGAGGATCTTGGCGATCACGATGGGATCGTCGATGGCGGCGCTGACCGGGGGCCACCGCAATGGGGACACTGCTCGATGTCGACGTCGAACACGAGTTTGAGCAACCGAGCCCAGCTCAGGCGGACCGGCGCCCGGGGGATGGGGCGCATCACCGTGATCAGTTGAGTTGTTATTCGTAGGTGCGGGACCCGGCCTTGCCCCAGAACACGCGGTAGGAGAATGCGGTGTAGGCGACGATGAACGGCAGCACGACCAGCGCTACCGCGAGCACGGCCTTGAGCGACGAGGGGTGGGCCGCCGCTTCCCAGATCGTGAGCCGGTCCATCACCACGTAGGGAAACAGGCTGTAGGCAAGCCCAAGAAAGGCGAGCACGTAGATCGCGACGGCGCCGGCGAAGGGTGCCCATTCCGGCGCGTGCGCGCCGCGCTTGAGCCGCCCGCTGGCACGCCATACCCAGATCCCAGCCACGAGGCTCGCCGCCGGCAGCAGCATCAGCGGGAGTGTGCGCGGGAAGTCGAACCATTTGTCACGCACCGTCTCGCTCGCCGCTGGTGTGGCGAGGCTGACGAGCGCGACCCCGAGCGCCACCCACATCAGGCCCCAGCGGGCCCAGCCGATCGCCTTGCTCTGCAATTCGCCTTCGGTTTTCATCACCAGCCAGGTCGCGCCAAGCAGCACATAGCCGCCGCACAGCCCGCCCGCGACGAGCAGCGAAAACAGCAGGTAGCCGAAGCCCGGCTCGAAGCCCGTGATGTAACGCCCCAGCATCAGCCCTTGGGCAAGGGAGGCGAGGAACGAGCCGAACCAGAACAACCAGTTCCACAGCTCCCGGTGCCACCCCTCGGCCTTGATACGGAACTCGTACGCCGCGCCGCGCAACATCAAGCCGATCAGCATCACCGCCACCGGAAGGTACAGCGCGCCTAGGATCATGCCGTGCGCCCGCGGAAAGCCGACCAACAGCAACCCCACGCCGAGCGCGAGCCAGGTTTCATTGGCGTCCCAGAACGGCCCGATCGAGGCCACCATCACGTCCTGCTCGCGCGCGGTGGCCGCCGGCATCAGCATGCCGACCCCGAGGTCGTAGCCGTCGAGCACGACGTAGGCGAGGATCGCCAGGCCTATCAGCACGGTGAAGACCAATGCCAGATCGGGCGTCATCCCGCCGCTCCTGCCGCTGCCCCCGCGAGCTTGGGCTCGGCGGGGGCGCTGCCTTGGCCGGCGAGATGGGTGAGCACCACCGTGTAGGCGATCAGCATCAGGCCATACGTGATGACATAGCCGGTGAGGCTCGCGCCTAGCGCTGCCTCGGAGGTTGCGCCGGCGGCGTCCGTGGTGCGCAGCACTCCGGTCACCAGCCACGGCTGGCGCCCGATCTCGGTCACGAGCCAGCCGGCGAGCGTCGCGACCCAGCCGGAGAAGGTGAACCCGGCGAAAGCCCACAGTAGCCAGCGCGGCGGCGGTGCGTCCCGGCGCAGCCTCCATGCCCCGGTCCAGGAAAGGAGCAGCATCAAGACGCCCGTACCGACCATCACTCGAAACGCAAAGAACACCGGCGCCACCGGCGGGGTGTCCGGCGCAAAGGCGTCGATGCCCTGCAGCTCGGCGTCGGGATCGTGCTTCAGGATCAGGCTCGCGCCCTTCGGGATCTCGAGGGCGAAGTCATTGCTGCGCTTTTCGTCGTTCGGGATCGCAAAGAGCACCAGCGGCACACCCTTCGCGGTCTTCCAGGTCCCCTCGATCGCGGCGATCTTCGCCGGCTGGTGCTCGAGCGTGTTCAGGCCATGTAGGTCGCCGATCAGGATCTGCAGCGGCACGAGCACCGCCGCGATCTCGATGCCGGCGCGCAGCGTCTTCTTCGCCGCGACATCCTCGGCGGCCTGGAGCAGCCGCCACGCCGAGAGGCCCGCCACCAGAAACGAGGCGGTGAGCCCCGAGGCGAGCATCATGTGCATCAAGCGATAGGGGAACGAGGGGTTGAAGATCACCTGCCACCAGTCGCCCGCCACGATCTGCCCGTCCGCCATGACGTGGCCCAGGGGTGTCTGCATCCATGAGTTGAGCGCGAGGATCCAGAACGCCGAGATCGTGGTGCCGATGGCCACCAGCACCGTCGCGCCGACGTGCATCCATCCCGGCACGCGGTTCATGCCGTAGAGCATGACGCCGAGGAAGGTCGCCTCGAGGAAGAACGCGGTCAGGATCTCATAGGCGAGCAGGGGTCCGGCGATGTTGCCGACCGTGTTCATGTAGCCCGGCCAGTTGGTGCCGAACTGGAACGACATCACGATGCCCGACACCACCCCCATCGCGAAGGACAGCGCGAACACCTTGGTCCAGAGCTGGTAGGTCGCGAGCCACCCGACATCGCCGGTCCGCGCGTAGCGAACGCGGAAGTACACGAGGATCCAGGCGAGCGCGATGGTGATGGTCGGAAACAGGATATGGAAGGCGATGTTCAGCCCGAACTGGATGCGGGCCAGTGCGACCGCGTCTAATGGGTCCATCGGCTCGCGGGTGGATCAGGGGTTTATGCTTCCAACCGAGCATCCATCGTGATCTCCGCGTTCAGTACTTTCGAGACGGGGCACCCTTCCTTGGCATTTTGCGCTGCCGTCTCGAACACCTGTCGGTCCGCGCCCCTCACCCGGGCCGCGACATCCAGGTGCACCGAGGTAATCGCGAACCCGACGTCCGTCTTGTCCAACCGGACGGAAGCCGTCGTCCTGATACTTTCGGCAGTCAGGCCGGCGTTCTCCAACTGTGCAGACAAGGCCATCGAGAAACAGCCTGCATGGGCGGCGGCAATCAGCTCCTCGGGATTGGTGCCCTTTCCCTCTTCAAAACGGGTGTTGAACGAATACTGCGTCTCAGAGAGAACGCCGCTGTCGGTTGAGATGGTCCCTTTCCCGCCTTTGAGGCCGCCCTTCCAGACGGCTTTTGCGTTTCGTTTCATTTTTGCTCCTGTGCCATTGAATAGCGTTATCGAGAAGTGCCTTAATACCCCTCCAGCACGAACGTTTTCCATTGAATCAGCCGAACGACCCCATGGGACCGGGATACGTCACCTCTTCCAAGCGCCCGGTGTCGACATCGTAGAAGAAACCTTGCACCGTCACTGCGTCGGGCCCGCTCGTCGGGATCCAGGGATGGTTCATGATGGCGGACATCGACCGCCGTACATCCCAGGCCAGTCGTTCGATGTTGGTCTGGTCCCGTGGCGCATCGAGGGGCTCGATAGGGCCGCGGAAAGCGTGAAACGCTGCGGGCGTCGCCGTGGACATCTTGGGGCTGACGAACGTCCTTCCCGTCGCCGAGCTCAAGATCTGCCCCGCCTTTGTGTCCCCCTCCAAGCCGGTCTTCATGAGATCATCGGTGAACGCCAACATGCCACAACGCGTGTGGTGAATGAGAATGATCTGATTGGTGTCCAAGAGGTGATGTGAAATGATCAAGCAGCGGATCACGTCGTCGGATACGACACCACCGGCGTTTCGGATGATATGCGCATCCCCGGTCTCTAGGCCCAACAGGTCTTCCACGTCCAACCTTGCATCCATGCAGGCCACCACCGCGAGCCGCTTGGCCGGCCGGATCGGTTTCGGTCCCGGGTAGATCGCGCTATGCACGCCCTGCTTGTTGGCGTATTGCCGATTGTTGTTCAGATAATCATCGATCTGTGCCATCGTCGCACCTCGTTTACGTCGGTGATAGAACGGTAGTCCAATGTAGGGTGCGCTGCGCGCACCAGGCAATCGACCGTGGATCTCCAACGGAAGTCATTGGCTTGTGGCACGCCCCCTGGCTGTTGCCCTGAACCGCCGGTATCGAGGCGATGCGCCTTGGGCATTGTCAGGGGTCATGCGAGGTGGTGCGCGTCGGTCATAGCCTGGTCTCCCGACTCGGACCCAAGGACCGGGGTGGCGATGAAGTATGGTCGCGAGGCGGGAAGGCGTCAATGGCCGGGGTAGGCACAGGCCGCCTCCGCGGGATGGAAGACCACGCCGGGGCACGGAGGAGGCGGTTGCGAGGGCTTCGTCGCAGGACGGGTGGGCCGCGGCCAGTTCATCATAGGTCTTTGACTGGGTGGTCCGCGCGGGCGCGGGGAGAGGGCCCCTTCGTTCCGGCCCCGGCCGCGTTCTGGGTGGCTGTCGCTGGGGGACCCAAAGGCGGAGGTCGTTCCGGACGCCGGTCCCGTGTAGACACGCACGTACCCATCGACGCACAAAAGCGCCGCGTCCTCGGGCGCCGCCATCCTCTCTGTGCAGGGTCCCCGCCTTCCGCCGGCAACCTCCCGGGCGGCGCGGCCAAAGGAGAGCAACCCTGCCGAGCTACCCGGCTAAGTTGTATGATATCATCACCATCCGGTCACGCCGGCGGCCGACGCGGTCTCGGCCACATCACCCGCGATTGCCGGCGGATGCCTCCAGGAGGGGAGACCGGATGGAGTAGCCACATGGCTCCGAAGGCTCAGAAACGTGCAAACAACCACGTGAGAGAGAGCGGCGCGCAGAGCAAAGGCTCGTCGTTTCCGATCGTCGGTGTGGGGGCCTCGGCGGGCGGGCTGGTAGCGTTCACCGAGCTGCTCACGCATCTGCCGCTCGATACGGGCATGGGGTTCGTGCTGG
This sequence comes from Pseudomonadota bacterium, assembly GCA_030860485.1. Taxonomy (NCBI): domain Bacteria; kingdom Pseudomonadati; phylum Pseudomonadota; species Pseudomonadota bacterium. The sequence continues at coordinate 11,692 of JALZID010000283.1, forward strand.
TGCAGCATCTCGATCCGGAGCACGAAAGTGCGCTCACGCAGCTCTTGGCACGGGCAACCAAGATGCCGGTCCGCGAGATAACGAACAATCAGCGCGTGGAGGCCAATTGCGTTTATGTCATTCCGCCCAATACGAACTTGGGCATCGCGCGGGGCGTTTTGAAGCTTCAGCCGCGCCCGGAGACGCGCACGCTACGCCGGCGCGTATCTCGAGCCGCCCGCCGGCAAGGCGAGCTTCGAGGTGCTGAAGATGGCGCGGCAAGGTTTGATGCTGCCGCTGCGCGCAGCGATCAACCAGGCGAAGAAGGAAAACAAAGCGGTGCGCAGGGAAAACGTGCGGATCGAACAGAATGGCAAGGCCCGGACGGTGAATCTGGAAGTCATTCCGCTGAAGAATTTGCGGGAGCGCTGCTTTTTGGTCGTGTTTGAGGAAGCAGGACGGGTAAGGGACTCCGCCGACACTGCGCTGCTGCCGACTCCACGGCCTGCCCGCAAAGACTCCCGCCGGGTCGCTGACCTGGAGCGCGAGACCTCCGAGATGCGCGACTATCTGCAATCCATTCAGGAACAGTACGAAGCGGCCAAACGAGGAGCTCCAGGCGTCCAGCGAAGAAGTCCAGTCCGCCAACGAAGAGTTGCAGAGCATCAACGAAGAGCTGGAAACGTCCAAGGAAGAGCTGGAGTCGGCCAACGAAGAGTTGACCACAGTCAATGAGGAAATGGCCAATCGCAACGCCGAGCTGAACCGCCTCAACAGCGATTTGATCAATCTCCAGACTTCTACCAAGCTCGCCGTTGTGCTGGTCGGACGCGATCTGATCATCCACCGCTTCAGCCCGCAGGCGGAAAAACAGTTCGATCTTCTGGCGACGGACGTAGGGCGGCCGATCAGCCACATCCGGCACAACCTCGTTTTCGCTGACGCGGCGGGATCCCCGTCCGACCTGGAGAGGCTCAGCGCCGAAGTCATAGCGTCCGTGCGCGAGCAGGAACACGAGGTCGCGACAAAGGCGGCCGCTGGTATTCCCTGCGTGTGCGCCCCTACATGACCCTCGACAACCAGGTGGACGGCGCCGTGCTGGTGCTGGTGGATATCGACGCGCAGAAGCGTAGCGAGCAGGAAATCGCTGCCGCACGCGATTACGCCGAGAACACGGTCGAGACCGTGCGCGAGCCGTTGCTGGTGCTCGATAAAGAACTGCGCGTCGAAGGCGCCAATCGCTCCTTCTACCGCGCCTTCCGCGTCGCGCCCAGCGATACAATCGGCAGGTTTATCTATGACGTGGGCAACCGACACTGGGACATCCCGCGCCTCCGCGAGCTGTTGGGGGAGGTCCTGGCAGAGAGCACCAGCATCGATGAGTTCCAGGTCGAGCACGACTTCGAGCAACTGGGCCGCCGCACCATGCTGCTCAACGCCCGGCGCATCCACGACCCACAGCGAAAGGGCGAGCGCATCCTGCTGGCCATCGAGGACATCACCGAGCGCAGGCGAGCGGAAGAGGCGGTGCGCGAAAGCCGCTTCCGAGAGATGATCGACGCGCTGCCGGCGGCCATCTACACGACGGACGCCAAAGGCCGCCTCACGCACTTTAACCCCGCCGCCGTGGAGGTCTCGGGCCGGACGCCGGAACTGGGGACGGACCGGTGGTGCGTGGGCTGGAAGCTGTGCCGTCCTGACGGCACGCCGCTGCCGCACGAGGAAACTTCGATGGCCATCGCCCTCAAGGAGGGCCGCGATGTCCGTGGCGAGCAGATCATCGCCGAGCGGCCCGACGGCACTGCCCGCTGGTTGGAGCCCTATCTCACGCCACTGCGCGACACCGAAGGCCGGGTCCTCGGCCGCATTTACATGCTGGTGGACATCACCGAGCGCAAGCACGCCGAGCATGCGGCGCGCGAGAGCGAGGAGCGGTATCGCACCCTGTTCGATTCGGCCCCCATGGCCGTCTTCCTCTGCGACCGGAACGCGGTGATTCAACAATACAACCACCGCGCCGTGGAACTATGGGGCCGGGAGCCGACGTGCGGGGTTGAGAAGCACTGCGGCTCGACGAGGCTGTGGCTGCCGGACGGCACGCTGCTGCCGCACGATCAAAGCCAGGTGCTGGATGTGCTGCGCACCGGCGTCCCGGCGCACAACGTGGAAGTCTTCATCGAGCGGCCCGACGGTTCGCGTCTGCTTGTGCTGGTCAACTTCGCCGCGATCAGGAACGCGCGGGGAGAAGTGAGCGGCGCGATCACTTCGTTCATCGATATCACCGAGCGCAAGCGGGCGGAAGAAGAGTTGCGGCAGGCTGAAAAACGCCTGCGATTTGTCATGGACTCGATGCCGCAGAAAATCTTCACCGCCAAATCCAACGGCGATGTGGACTATTTCAACCCGCAGTGGACGGAGTTCACCGGTCTGCCGTTCGAGCAAATCGGAGATTGGGGTTGGACGCAGTTCATCCACCCCGACGACGTGGCCGAGAACGTCCGGGGCTGGCGGCAGTCCATCGACACCGGCGAGCCGTTCCTGTTCGAGCATCGCTTTCGGCGTGCGGACGGTGAGTACCGCTGGCACATCAGCCGGGCGTTGCCGATGCGGGACGCCCAAGGCCGGATTGTCATGTGGATCGGCTCGAGCACGGACGTTCATGAGCAACAGCAGACGGCGAACAAGCTGCAGCAGTTAGCCGCCGACTTGTCCGAAGCCGACCGCCGCAAGAACGAATTCCTGGCGATGTTGGCCCATGAGCTCCGTAACCCGCTGGCCCCGATCCGCAACGCCCTGCAAGTCATGCGGCTGACGGGCGACAATGGGGAGGCAGTCCATTCGGCGTTCGAGATGATGGAGCGTCAGGTCGGGCAGATGGTGCGGCTGGTGGACGACTTGCTCGACGTGAGCCGCATCAGCCGGGGCAAGATCGAGCTCCGCAAGGAACGGGTCGAGCTTGCGTCGATCGTACACCATGCCGTCGAAGCCTGCCGCCCTGCGATGGAGTGTGCGAAACACGACCTAAGCATCACGTTGCCGCCGCAGCCGGTGTACCTGTACGGCGACCCGATCCGATTGGCTCAGGTGGTGGGCAACCTCTTGAACAACGCCAGCAAGTTCACCGATCAGGGCGGCCTCATTTGGCTCACGGTCGAGCGCGAAGATGAGCAAGCCGTTATCCGAGTCCGGGACACGGGCATCGGCGTCTCGCCCGACCAGCTTCCTGGTATCTTCGAGATGTTCGTGCAGGTCGATACTTCGTTGGAGCGCTCGGTAAGCGGGTTGGGCATCGGCCTGACGCTGGTGAAAAACGTGGTGGAGATGCACGGCGGCACGGTGGAAGTCCATAGTGCCGGTGTCGGTCAGGGGAGTGAGGTCGTGGTGCATCTGCCTATCATGGAGGAAACGCCCAAACCGCTGCCGGCGCCGAGCGCCAGCGATCCGACGACCACGATCGCGCGCCGCATCCTCGTGGTCGATGACAACCCGGACTCGGCGGAGTCTCTCGCCATGCTGTTGCAAATCAACGGCAACGAGACGCACATGGCCCACGACGGCCTGCAGGCGGTGGAAGCCGCCGAGCGGTTCCGTCCCGAGGTGGTGCTGCTCGACATCGGCTTGCCGCAGTTGAACGGCTATGACGCCTGCCGCCGCATCCGCGAGCAGCCGTGGGGCAAGACCATGGTGCTGATCGCCCTGACCGGATGGGGGCAGGAAGAAGACCGGCGCAAGTCGAAGGCCGCCGGGTTCGATGTCCACCTGGTCAAGCCCGTGGACTACGGCGCCCTGATGGAACTGCTTGCTCTACCCGCAGATCAGGGAGGCTAGCTCCCCAGGCGCTGAGACCGACCACGATTTCGCGCCGCATTGCGCCTTTGCAGGCGGGGGGCGGGCTGAAAACAAGAAAAAGGGGTCGGAGTTATCTTTATTGCCTAAATCATGACAGGCAAGCGGGGAAATATGAGGTGGATGAACGAGGGATGGTTTGGGTAAATACGACAAGCTATTGCGCCGTATACGTGCAGGTAAGTCGGATGCAAACGTTCCGTTTTCAGACCTACGATAGGTACTGATCAGGTTGGGTTTTGAAGAGCGCATTAAAGGTGACCACCACATATTCACGAAGGAGGGTGTCGAGGAGATCCTCAACTTTCGCTGTCGATCGAGGCGCTCGTTGCCGTCTTCCGTTTCTGCCGCGATGCTCCATCGCAGCTTCCGTATGCGGCCACGATCGGCCTGACGGCCGCGGCGCTGCTGGCCGCGTGCGGCGTTTTCATCAAATTGAACCATAGTGCGGAAATGCTCGAACCGGAATCGCTGGAAGCGGCCAACTTGTACCCGGCCGAGGCGTCTGCGACGCCTTCGCCTTGGCTGCAAGTGAAAAACGCATGAACCAGGGCTCTCGCCACCACCGCGCGCGAAAGCTGCGGGAGGCAATGCGCCAGGCGCTTGCGGAATTCCTGCTCGTCCCCACCGGCATCATCGTGGGTTTCCTGGTCCTCGCCGCGGCCACTTTCATGCTCGATCGGAGCAGCACTGCCTGGCTGGTACCGATCCGGACGTTGCTGCAAACCTATGCCTTCGCCGATGCCACGGCCACCGGGGATCTGCTGGGGACGATCGCTGCGGGACTCATCACGATCACATCGATCACGGTTTCGCTATTGCTAGTCGCCCTGCAACAATCAGCGAGTGCCCTGACTCATCAGGTGTACGACCAGTTTCTGCGGAATCGGCAAAATCAAGTCTACTTCGGGTTTTTCGTCGGCCTGTCGCTTTACGCACTCATTACGCTGGCCTCCGTCGGGCCGTTGAATCCCGTCTTCGGCGCCATCGTTGCGTTGATGTCGACGATTACGGCGCTTTGTCTGCTGCTCGTACTGTTCTACACCACAGTCAATCAGATGCGGCCGGTGGTTATCATCGAGGCGATCCGCCAGCACGTACTGGCGGCGCGGGAAGTCCAGCTCGGCCTCCTCCGCAAAACCCGGCGGTCCTCCAGTTTGATCGCCTCGTTGAGCCTTCCCGTTAAAGCCGTGGCCCACGGCTTCGTGACGCGGATCGATGTCGAGTCCATCAAGTCCGCGGCGGTTCTCGCCGGGGCAGAAGTGGAAGTCGTCGTGCGGGTTACGATCGGCTCCTACGTCGTGTTTGGACAGGTGCTTGCCGAAGTGAAGGCGCATGCGCTGGACGACGCGGTCGCCGTCGCCGACGTCCTGGAAGACGCGATCCATCGCGAAGAAAAGCGCGATATTGCCTCCGATCCGCTTAACGGCATCGAAGAGCTCGAGACCATCGGGTGGACGTCGATTTCGACGGCGCAATCGGACCCCGACGCCGGGTTGCTCACGATCTACAGCTTGCGGGACATTCTGGCGCGCTGGTCGAGCCCGCCGGATGAAGCCCCGGAGGGTGAAATAGCGCCGATCGTGTATGTCGACGACGTTCTACCGCGGTTGCTGAATGCGTTCGAGTCGCTGGCCGTGTCGGCGTCGGAATCAATGCAGCATCAGAATTGCTCCGAGATCCTTCGCACTTTCGATCTCCTGTTCGAACGGCTGCCGCCGGATTTGCAACTGCGCGTGGAAGACGTGATCCGTCGTACGCTGTCTGCGCTGGGCGATCATGTCCTCACAAACGAGCTCGAGAACGCGCTCACGGGATTGATCTCCACTCTCGAGCAGGCTGGGCGCCGGCAAACTGCTGCCGCAGTTCTCGCGGCGAAGGATCAACTGGCGCGTTCCCTGGGCAAGCTCGGCGGCCGCTCGAGCCGTCCGGCATGATGCCAATGAGCGGTCGCGTTCACTCTTTGACGATGCAGCGGCGCCAACAGCCACCGGCCATCTACACGGCAGAAATCGTTAGCCTGGGGTGGAGCGAAGCGTAACCCAGGGATCGGCCATGGCCTCCCCGGATTCCGCTGCGCTCCATCCGGGCTACATGACTTACCCCACCGACGCGAACGATAGCGCGCTGTCCTTTTCCGGGAAGCCGCCGACGCGGGCGACGCGCACGGCGCAGAACTTGAACTCCGGGATCTTGCCGTAGGGGTCGAGGGCCTCGGTGGTCAGAAGGTTGGCGGCGGCCTCGGTGTAGCAGAAGGCCATGAATACCGAACCGCGCTGCATGCCGGTATCGGATCGAGCGCGTCCCTCGAGCCTGCCGCGGCGGGAATCGATCCTGATCATATCTCCGGGCAGGGCGCCGATCTGGTTCAAATCCTCGGGGTGGATGTTGATGACGGGCTCGGGTTCCAGGGCGTCGAGCACGGTCGCGCGGCGCGTCATGCTCCCGGTGTGCCAGTGCTCGAGATGGCGACCGGTGATGAAGACGAAGGGATAGTCCTCGTCGGGCCACTCGTTGGCCTCGATGTAATCCGCCGGGACGAAGTGGCCGCGGCCGTCCTCGGTCGGGAAGCCGTCGGTGAAGATCACCGGTTCTCCCGGATCGCCCTCCTCGATGAGCGGATAGGTGAGGGAGTCTACTTGCGTGAGCCGGTCCCAGGTCATGCCGGCCATGGTGGGCACGGCCTTGCGGATCTCTTCGAAGACCTCCTCGGGGCCCTCGTCTTCCCAGTCGAGCCCGATGCGGCGCGCGATCTCCTGGATGATCCAGAGGTCCTGGCGCGCGTCGCCCGGAGGATCGATGGCCTGACGGCCGAGCTGCACGCGCCTGTCGGTATTGGTGAAGGTCCCGGTCTTCTCCGGGAAGGCCGAGGCCGGGAGGATCACGTCCGCAAACCCCGCGGTCTCGGTGAAGAAGATGTCCTGCACGACCAGGTGATCCAATAACGCCAGCGCCTCGCGGGCGTGGTTGAGATTGGGATCGGACATCGCCGGGTTCTCGCCCATGATGTACATGCCCTTGATCTCGCCGTGGTGGACGGCGCTCATGATCTCGACCACCGTGAGCCCCGGATAGGGGTCGAGGCGCGTACCCCAGAGCTGCTCGAAATACTGGCGGGCCTTGCGGCTCTTCACCGGCTGGTAGTCGGGATAGACCATGGGGATGAGGCCGACATCCGATGCTCCCTGCACGTTGTTCTGGCCGCGCAAGGGATGGAGCCCGGTGCCCGGCCGACCGATCTGACCCGTGAGCAGGGCGAGCGAGATCAGACACCGGGCGTTGTCCGTGCCGTGGATGTGCTGGGAGATCCCCATGCCCCAGAAGATGATGGAGGCCTTGGCGCTCGCATACACGCGTGCGATCTCTTTGATCAATTCGGCCGGGACGTCGCAGAGCGGTGCCACGCGCTCGGGGCTATAGCCCTTGACCGTCTCGGCCACCGCCTCGAAGCCCTCGGTGTGCTTGACGATGTAATCGACGTTGTGGAGCCCCTCGGCGATGATGGTGTGCATCATGGCGTTGAGTAACAGCACATCGGTGTCGTTCCGGAACTGGACAAAGTAGCGGGCATGACGCGCCAGATCGGAGCGGTAGGGGTCCATGACGATGAGCGTCTTGCCCGACTTGGCGGCGTTTTTCATGAAGGTCGCGGCGACCGGATGGTTGATCGTGGGCCGCGCCCCGATGATGACGATGACCTCGGCATCCGCGACATCGGCGACCGGGTTTGAGACCGCGCCCGAGCCCAAGGTCTGGAGCAGGGCGGCCACCGAGGAGGCGTGGCAGAGGCGCGTGCAGTGGTCCACGTTGTTGGTGCGGAAGCCGGTGCGCACCAGCTTCTGGAAGAGGTAGGCCTCCTCGTTGCTGCCCTTGGCCGAGCCGAAACCGGCGAGCGCGTTCGGACCCTTCTTGTCGCGGATCCGCTTCAAGCCCTGCGCGGCGAGATCCAGGGCCTCTTCCCAGGTCGCCTCGCGGAAATAGGTCGCGAGGTAGGTCGGGGAGAGGAGCCTTGGCGTCTTCGGAACACCGGCCCTCCGGATGAGCGGTTTGCGCAGGCGATCCGGGTGGTGGACATAATCGAAGCCATAGCGCCCCTTGACGCACAGCCGGCTGTGGTTGGCCGGCCCGTCGCGACCGTCCACATAGAGGATCTTGTTGTCCTTGACATTTAAGGTCAAAAGACACCCGACGCCGCAATAGGGGCAGGTCGACTCGACCTTCTTCTCGGGCTCGATGAGGCCGACGTTGCGGGCCGGCATGAGCGCGCCCGTGGGGCAGGCCTGGACGCACTCCCCGCAGCTCACGCAGGTACTCTCGCCCATGGGGTCGTCGAGGTCGAAGACGATCTTGGAATGCGTGCCCCGAAAGGCATACCCAATCACGTCGTTGACCTGCTCCTCGCGGCAGGCGCGCACGCAGCGCGTGCACTGGATGCAGGCGTCGAGGTTGACGGCGATGGCGGGGTTGGTGAGGTCCGGCGCCGGCTGCTCGCGCCCGGGGAACCGCGAGGGGCCGATCGCTAGCCAGTCCGCCCAGCGGTCCAGCTCCGAGCGCGGGGTGTAGGGCGAGCGCCCCGCATCCGGCATGTCCGCAAGCAATAGCTCCACGACCAGCTTCTGGGAATGGCGGGCGCGCTCGCTGTCGCTCCTGACCTCCATGCCCTGCGTGGGCTTCCGGCAGCAGGAGGGGGCCAGCGCCCGCTCGCCCTCGATCTCGACCATGCAGGCCCGGCAGTTGCCGTCCGGCCGATAGCCGGGCTGGTAGCAGAGGCGCGGGATGTCGACGCCGACGCGCTTCCCGGCCTCGAGGATGGTCTCGTCCGGCAGGGCATGGACCTCGCGGCCGTCCAGGGTGAAGGCGATGGTCTCGGGTTCGGGTAGGGGTTTGGGGATGGCGGCCATGTCAGACGAACTCCTCCGGAAAATACTTGATCGCACAGCGCAAGGGGTTGGGCGCGGCCTGGCCGAGCCCGCAGATCGAGGCATCCTCCATGGCCCGGGCCAATTCCTCCAGGAGGGCGGTGTCCCAGACGTCCCGCTCCATGAGTTTCACGGCCTTGGCCGTGCCCACCCGGCAGGGGGTGCACTGGCCGCAGGATTCGTCCTCGAAGAAGCGCAGGGCATTGAGCGCCGCATCGCGGGCGCGGTCGTGATCGGATAGCACGATGATGGCCGCGGAGCCGATGAAACAGCCGTGGGGGATGAGCGTATCGAAGTCGAGGGGCAGATCACCGAGCGAGGCCGGCAGGATCCCGCCCGAGGCGCCGCCGGGAAAATAACCGTAGAATTCTTGGCCGGACAGCATCCCGCCGCAATATTCATCGATCAGCTCGCGCATGCTGATCCCGGCAGGGCAGAGGTGCACGCCGGGTTTCTGCACGCGGCCGCTGACCGAGTAAGAGCGCAGTCCCTGCCGCCCGCGCCGCCCTTCCGAGGCGAACCACTCGGGACCGCGCTCGATGATGTCGCGCACCCAATACAGCGTCTCCAGGTTGTGCTCCAGGGTGGGTCGGCCGAAGAGCCCGACCTCTGCCACATAGGGCGGCCTCAACCGCGGCATACCGCGCTTGCCCTCGATGGACTCGATCATGGCCGACTCCTCGCCGCAGATATAGGCCCCCGCGCCGCGCCTGAGGTGCATGGGCGGGAGCGGGCAGGGCGGATCCTGGGTGAGCGCGTCGATCTCCTGGGCGAGCATGCGGCGGCAGCCGGCATACTCATCGCGGAGGTAGATATAAACCGCCTCGGCCTCGATGGCCCAGGTGGCGATCAGCATGCCCTCCAGGAAACGGTGCGGGTCGCGCTCCAGGTAATGGCGGTCCTTGAAGGTGCCGGGCTCGCCCTCGTCGATGTTGATGGCCACGAGCCTCGGTTTAGGCTGATCGCGTAAGATCCGCCACTTGCGCCCGGCGGGGAACCCGGCGCCGCCTAGCCCGCGGAGCTTGGAGTCTTCGAGTAGCTTGACGATGGCCTCGCGCTCGCGGCGACCCTCGACGCAGGCGGCGAGGGTCTCATAGCCGCCCTCGCGGCGGTATTCCGCGTATCGGATGCACGCGGGCAGCGGCGCCTCGGTGTCGCCAGCAATCACGGCATCCTCGACACGCTCGACTGTCGCGGCCTCGATGGGGTTCTGCCCGACCACCGCCACCGGCGCCGCCTGGCAGCGCCCGACACAGGGCACGTGCTGCACCCGCACGCCCTCGCCGAGCCGCTCCTCGAGCCCGGCGATGAGCTCGCGCGCGCCGAACAGCTCGCAGGTGACCGAGTCGCAGACGCGCACGGTCAAGGCCGGAGGCGGCGCCTCTCCTTCCTTGACGACATCAAAGTGATGGTAGAAGGTCGCGACCTCGTAGACCTCGGTGGTGGCGAGCCTCATCTCCTCGGCGAGCGCCACGAGGTGGGTGGCCGGGAGGCAGTGGAAGCGGTCCTGGATCCTGTGCAGGTGCTCGATGAGCAGATCGCGACGCCGCGGCTCCTCGCCCAGGAGCTCCCGTACCTCCGCCAGGGCCGCGGGATCGACGGCCCGGCCTCGGATCTGCCCCTTTTTCTGCCTTTTCTTGATGCTGGTGACGTTCACACGAAATCTCTTTACGACAGGGTGCGCTATGCGCACACGAAGTAGATCAGGTTAGCTACGGCGCTGCGGCACCGACGGCGGCATGAGGCGCGGCCGATAGCGATGCCTGCGCGGGGGCGAGATCGAGCAAAGGATAGGAAATTCAATTCAGCTTTGCAACATATATTGTCTATGGTCGCGTCGGACGGGCCGGTGGGTAGGGGTGGTCCGTGCGGGGGAAGAGATCGCTTGGGGTTGGCCCTGGCCGGGTTCCGGGTGGCTTTGGGGGACGCATAGAGGATCCGGTGCCCGGACGCGAGTCTACCCGCGACCCGGCCGCCATCCATCGCGCGGCCGGCGCGACCGCCTGCAGACCCAATTTCGCAGAGCGCTGCATCGGTGATCTACCTGCTGAAGAGATCTACCACCGCCGGTCCGTGGGGCTGGCACGCATCATGCCGTTACCCCGGCCACCAGCCCGGCAACCATTTATAGGAGAAACTCTCCGCGACGCTATGGAGCCGTGTCAAGATAAGTAACTTACTCTTGTATGCACGCATGACGCATATTAGAATTAGACAAGGAGACTGGTAAGCCAAGCGGGAAGAGGATCGACGGCATCGTGAGCAGGAAAACTAAAATGATGAACTACAGGATCTGAACTATGAACCACAGCAACTGAATAGCAGACTGCGATAATACGGGATGCCGATTCGGGCATCGACACAAACAATAGTAGAGTAAGGAAACATGTTAAGGAAACTCACTGAATTATTGGCCGGCCTATTCCTCTTGGTATTGGCCATAGCACCGGTTTCATCCGCGGAATCTGAACGTATTGAAGTTGCCCCCGGCGTCTATTTTCAGAGCGCCGATGGGCTTGCCTCTTCGCGCCCGGAAGCCCGCCAAATCCCGGCGGCGCGGTCCGGCCGCATCGTTGGCGGCACGGAGACGACAATCACGCAATGGCCTTGGCAGATTGCAATCGCCTTGTCGCCATCGTTCTTCTCCGGCAACGGCTTCGACCGCCAGTTCTGCGGCGGCACGCTCCTCACACCGACCTTCGTGGTCAGCGCCGCTCATTGCTTTTACGACGGCGCTTTCACGGATCCCGCGCTGTACTCGGTGATCACCGGGCGCACGCACCTATCCACCAGCGCGGGCCAGGAGATCAATTTCGATACCTATTTCTACTTTGTCGATGGGTTCGGCAATCCGCTATTCAATCCCAACGACTTCGATTGGGACCTTGTGCTCGTAAGGCTCGCGGCCCCGTCGGTTTCACCCACAATCAAGCTCTCGGGGCCAGACGAGCGCGCCACCTGGGCGTCCGGGCGGACTGCCTTCATTACTGGCTGGGGCACCACGGCTGAGGGAGGCGTGAAGCAGGATGCCTTGCGGCTCGGGCAGGTGGCTATCGTGGACGATTTGATCTGCGCCGACCGCTACGCCGGTGTCAGACCCATCTATCCTGATACGATGGTGTGCGCCGGCCGGGCCGGAGGCGGCGTCGACACCTGCCAGGGCGACAGTGGCGGCCCCCTCGTTGTCCCAATAGCCGGCGGCGGCTTCCGGCTCGTGGGTGATACGAGCTTCGGGGTTGGGTGTGCGCGGGCAGAGTTCCTTGGGGTCTACGGTCGCCTCGCCGATGATCCCTTCCGTTCGAGCATCCGCAACCTCGTCTTCTCGCAGACGGGGATTGACGTGGTTGGGACCGGCGCCACGCCCCTGGGACCGCCACCTCCGCCACCTCCGCCTCCGCCGCCCCCGCCGCCTCCGCCGCCTCCGCCGCCTCCGCCGCCTCCGCCACCTCCGCCACCTCCGCCACCTCCGCCGCCTCCGCCTCCTGCGACGACGATCACGAGCGGGCCGAAGAAAGTCACTGCCGCCAAAAAGGCCAGGTTCACTTTCGTGGCCAGCGCGCCGGTTTCGACCTTCCTCTGCAAGCTCGATCTCAGACCGGAAAGACCTTGCCTATCGCCATTCAAGGTTGGTGTAAAGCTCGGCAAGCATACCGTCAGGATAACGGCGGTAAACCTCCTCAACGTTCGCGGCCCGGCAACGATGCGCAGGTGGCGAGTAGTCGGGGCAAGCTCTAACTAAGGGCGCCGTCGCAAACATCCCGGCGGGTCAAACGCGAAACTCCGGTTGACACCGGGAGGTCGAGCCATCCTCAAGGCGAATACCTGAAGAAAAGTCCCCGACGCCATGGAGATCAGGAATACGCCTGGGAATGCCTTCACCACACCATGTCAGGCTGAGGCTGAGATAAAGCCCTAGTCCTGGTAGGCAACCAACGCAGCAATTTGCCCCCGCTCCTCGGGGGTGCTTTCTTTGAAATGAGAAGTGAATTGCGCGAGGGGCTTGAGGAGTGAGTACACCACTCAGCCTGCTGCTCGATGAACCCGGCCTCCTTGAGGCGTTTGGCGAACTTGAGGGTATCGAAGGCTATGGCGCTCATGGCGTGGAGATATTCCAGGAAGAACAACGCAGGGCTAGTTTAGCCCTCACACCGAATACGAACCGAACAGGCCTGGGTTGCGCATGATTAGCGAGACCCGTGGAAGCCGATCCGGGCTCAGGTGCGATCGTGATCCGCTACGGGTTGTCCATCGCTCGCGGCCGCGGTTCGCAACGGATCTACCACGGGGGGGCACGATGGCCGGTAGCACGCGTGACCTGAGCGGTACGAACCCCGGCGATGGCAGGGCGACCGGGCCGGGGCCCCTACACCTGACCGGACCACGTCGCCTGGGCTAGGCGCCTCGTCCCGTCCCCTGCAACAGGCGCTCGATGCGCGGGCGAAGGCCCACTCCGATCGATCACCCGCGCATCCGGTTCCAAACACCCGGCGATCACAAGACCCTGGTCAGCGCCGCCATCGCGCCGACCGCAACCACCATCATGGTC
>JALZID010000284.1 GCA_030860485.1 Pseudomonadota bacterium
CGAGGCCGTCGATGTGTATTGCCGCGGCGCGCGCGCCACCATCGAGCCGGGCGCGGTCGTGGACGCGAGCGGTGACGCCACGCTCGCCGTGCAGGCCGGCGCCGGCACCGAAGAGGCAAGCGCCACACGACTCCAGCGGCCCGCCTTCATCTTCGCCCTGCACACCGTCGAGGTCGCCGCGCTCGACGCCGATGGCCGCGTTGGCCTCGCGGCATTGCTCGCCGAAGCGGCCCATGCCGGCCGAATAGAGCGCGGCGCGCTCGGCGCGCATTTCCGCCCCACCGGCCGCGGCTCCGAGGTCTATTGCACCGTGGACCTCGCGGGCCCCGAGGATTTCAATCCGACCTCGCCCGTCCATCTGGGTGCGCTGGAGCGAACGGGCCGCCGCCTCGCCCATTCGCTCACTGCATTTTTGCGCGCGCACCATCCGGCCTTCGCGCGCGCCGAGATCGCCGCGTTTCCCACGCGGGTGGGGATCCGGGAAAGCCGCCGCGTGCGCGGCGACAGCACGATCACCGCCGCGGCCGTGCTGCGCGGTCTGGAAACGCCCGATCGCGTCGCCCTCGGCACCTGGCCGATGGAGTTGCGTGAAAAACCCACCGGCCCCCGCTGGCGTTACCCCGAGGACGATCGCCCGACACAGATCCCGCTCGGTGCGCTCAAGGTTGCCGACGTGACCAACCTATGGACGGCCGGCCGCTGCATCTCCTGCGATCACGAAGCGCAGGCCGCGCTGCGGGTCATCGGCACCTGCCTCGCCACCGGCCAGGCCGCGGGCCTCGCCGCCGCGTGGTACGTCCGCCACGGCGCGCCTCCCGGCGCGGCGGACGTGCGGGCGCAGATCGAAACCATCCTCGGCCCGGAGGAGGATCGATCGGGGTAGCCGCCGGGGTGCAACGTGCTCTGCCCTAGCCTCGACATGGAGATCCGAAGGTGTATACTCGACGGACCGAGAGGGCGGCGCGCTCGACGTCAACAAAAAAGGGGAACGATGACACAACGACCAACTGCCGGCCAACCACCTGACAAACGCGAGTTCGAGCCACCCGTAGGCTGGCTGCTCGGGCAACAGCTCCTCGCCGGCTTGAAATGGATCGCGCTCTACACCTCCTATGGCGAAAAGCTGGATGCACGCGACTGGATGCGCGCCGACGTGGTGTGGCGCTTCAAAGACGCGAAAGGCGACGAGTTCTGGTTCGATTACATCGCCGACAGCGGCGACGGCCAGAAGGCTGTATATAACATCGCCTACCTGTGTCAGGGCGACCTCTGGCTTCCACAAGCTGGCAGCCAACCGGATGCCGGAATAGTATCGCTTAATAATAAGGCGCTGGACAATGGGTATCGGCTGCCGCGCGGGGAATTTCTGCTGGTCGGCGGGGACACGGCCTATCACATTGCGGACTACGAGACACTCGCGGAGCGCTTCCGCAAGCCGTTAAACTGGGCCTATGACGACCGCTGTTCGGCAGGTGAAACCCCGAGCCGTACGTATATCTATGGGGTCCCGGGCAACCACGACTACTACGATGCCCTGGACGGATTCAACCGCCAGTTTCTCGAACCAATCACACCGCCCACCGCAGCAGGTTCCTCCTGCACCATAAGCCTATATGATCAGTTAAAGCTCGAGGGGTTCGATCGCGAGCAGAAAGCCAGCTATGTAGCGTTGGAGCTGCCCCACGACTGGAAGCTGTGGGCCCTGGATGTGCAGGATGGCAACCTCGACAAGCGGCAGCAGGCGTTCTTCCTCGAGACCTGCGAGGCGGGCGTTGCACCCAAAAAGCTGATCGTGGCGACACCGGAGCCGGTGACCAAGCTCGGGAAGCACACGGAACCGGATGCCGAGATCGTCCGGGCCTATAGGGGCCTTGGATTGGAGCCGGCCTTTCTCAAGCAGAACAATGGCGGGCTCGCGGGAGACCGATGCCGTCTCGATATCTCCGGGGACGTCCACCACTACGCCCGCTATTGGGGGACAGGGGCCCTGAAGCGATCCGATTCACAACCATCGGGGAACGACCGTCCGAACTACGCCGCGCTGGTGGCGGGCGGTGGTGGCGCCTTCCTGCATGCCTCCCATACCGACCTGGAACAGGTCCCCCATGCAGTGATATATCCGCCCCGCGGGGACTCGCACAATCTCATGCTCAAGAGGCTGCTCGATCCGCGCAATATCTTTAATGGCGGATACGTGTTCGTCGCGGGAGCGATGGTGGCCGCGGCAACGTACTTCGCGGCCGCCATTCCCGACAGTAGCTGGTCGGCTTTCCATTGGCTCACTAGGATTGGTAACGGCCAGCGTCCTTGTGGAGATCAGGCGAGGTGTGCAGCCGATCCGGATTCGCTCTTGGAGCGCATTCAGTGGGCATTGGGCATCCCCGGCGAGACGCGGATCCCCATCCCCGGCGAGACCACCGCTCAGTACGCGCTCCCGCTGCTCGACGTGCTGTTCGCCACAGCGCTATTGGGTGTGTTGATCTACCTGGCGTTCAGAACTAGGACCGATTCCGACAAGCTGGCGCAGGCCGGGCTCGATGAATGGCGCAGCACGCTCGTACGTTGGATGGCGTTCGTCTTTCTCTGGCTCGCCGGGCTTTTCGTGCTCTCTCTGATCCCCTTGACGGTACCGTCCGCCTTCTTCGCCAGCTTCATGGTGTTCCTGTTCATGGGCGTGTTGATCGCCGGCCTGGTCTTCTGCCGCTACGTGAGCGATGTGCTGATTGCGCGCAAAAAGCACTTGGAACGGCAGCGAGACGAGAGCTCCGCACCGCCCCTGCAAGAGGGTAGGCTGTGGCCTCTTCTCGAAGCGTATCTCGAAGCGCACCTGCCGTTTGCCTTGATCGCCGCCTCCTGGATCAGCGTCAGTTACGGTGTCTGGCGCTTCGGCGCGTACAACGCGTCTATCGTGCTCACGGATATCGTGACGCTTCTAGTGTTAGGCCTGGCCACGCTGGGCCTCGTTGCCTTGGCATTCTTCGTCGGCGGCGCGCTGTACGAGGCGAAAGACCGGAAGCAATTCTTGCTGCTCGGCGCTTGGCACGCCTTCGTGCAGGTCGCCGTCCCCTTCGCGCTGATCGCTTATTGTGGAGCGTGGGAGATAGTCGGCACCCTCGTAGCCATCGGCGCAATCACAGTCGCCGCTTTGCGCTACTTTAGAGTCGAAGGAGAGTTTACCTATACGGACCAGAAGGATTGTGCTCGGAGGATGTGGATCGCATGGATTGCCGTGGGGCTGCTGCCCCTCCTCGCCGCCCTCGTCATGAACTGGGGAGATCCGGCGGAAGTCGTCACCTCGTGGCGTATTGTCGGCGCGGCGCTGATCGGAGCGCTACTGAGCTGTGTCTGGTTCGGATGGTACCTCGCCGTCTCGCTCGCGTTCAACGGTCATAACAACGAGGCCGGGGGCGGTGCCCGTACCGAGCAATTCCGGCACTTGGTCCGCATCAAGCTGACGCGAGACTCGCTTACCGGCTATGTGATCGGGATAGACGAGCCCTTTGCGAGTTTCGATGGTAACCCGAAATTCCGGCTGGTCGACGTATTTACGATCTCCTGTCCTTCCAAGCGCACGCCGTAATCCCGGTAGTTGCGTCAGGTTTGCGGTACGGCGGGCGAGGCGAGATATGCGTGAACCTTGCCGTTTTGGGTGATAGCCGCGGTGTCGCGCGCTCGGGCCCCGAGCAGCGTCCGCTCGAGAAACTTGATGGCGGTATCTGCATAGAGGGCCGTATGCACATCGCTCGCATCGTCGAAGTGGATTGCATCGGGTGCACGAAGTGCCTCAAGGCCTGCCCGGTCGATGCGATCGTGGGCGCGGCGGGGCAGATGCACACGGTCTTGATCGAGCAATGTACCGGCTGCGAGCAGTGTCTCCCACCGTGTCCGGTCGATTGCATCGAGCTGGTCGAGGCCCCCTTCGCTTGGGACAACGATCGCGCCCAGGCGGCCCAGGCACGGGAGCGGGCACGCGAGGACCGTCTGGCGCGCCGGCAGGAAGACGATGGCCGGGGTCGGAGTGGGGACCGAGGAAGGGAGAGCGACCTCCCCGCGTTCGATCCTGCCGCCGCGCCGGCGGTGATCCGGGCCGCGGTCGAGCGATCCCAGGCACGGCGGCGGGGCGACCGCGACCCGTCGTGACCGATCCCCGCCCGGAGGCCCGGAGGCGCGCGGCACACCACCTGGCGTATGGACTGGCGGCACTCCTGGTCGCGCTCGCGGGGTGCTCGACGGTACCGAAGACCGCCGGCCGCCCGCCCCCGCAGGCGGGCGTTCCCCCGCTCGTCGGTTACGCCTTGAGCCTGCGGGGGACGCCATACCACTACGGCGGCGACAGTCCGCGGCAGGGCTTCGATTGCAGCGGCTTCGTGCGGCACGTGTACCGGCGCTACGGGATAGATCTGCCGCGCGATTCGGCATCGATGGCGCGCGTGCTGCCGCGGGTCCCCGCCGCGTCCCCAAGGCCGGGGGACCTGGTGTTCTTCAATACCCGCGGGCGCCCGGACTCCCACGTCGGGATCTACGTCGGCCAGGGCAGTTTCGTCCATGCCCCGAGCCAGGCCACGGGTTCCGTGCGGGTGTCGAATCTCGGGCACCGCTATTGGCACGCCCGGCTCAGCGCTGTTCGGCGATCCCCGGTGGGCGCCTCCGGCTGGTTCCGGCCGGTCTCGTCCACGACGGCCGAGTAGGCAGCGCAATCGATCAGGACAAACGGTCTCCCGACGAACGCGGGCGCTCTGGCGCAAAGGCACGGCCCCGCACCCGGCGCCCCCGCTTCCGCCTTGTCTGCGGCGATATTCGCCAGCTCCATGCGTTCGGCCGCGGCGGTGAGGGTTTGCAGCACCGTGGCGCGCGGGGTCGCGGTCATATCGCTTGAAGGGTTATTCTCCATCGTGCCGTCGGGGCGCACGCGGATCGTCGTGGTCGGCACCTGGCGCGGCGTGTTCGGCGTTCCCGTCTCCTGCGCTGAAGGATTAGGGAGAATCACGCGCGGCGTTGTTGAGCTTGCCTGCGGTGGCGATGCCGGGGCCGCAGGCACGGCAGCGCTACTGGCATCCTGCGCCTGCAGGTTGTCAACCGGCTGCTCCTCCCGTGAAACGGTCTTTTCGTTATTGCTGTCGTCGGTGCTGCCGAGGCGCTCATAAATCAGCTTGTTACTCGATGGTTGTTCGGGTTCGGCCGCGGCCATTTTTTTCACGGGCGATGTATCGGCCTTGATCACGATCGGCTCGCCCGTATTTTTTTCGCCGACCCAGGAGTAGATCAGCGCCCCGATGACGGCGACAAATACAAGACCCGTGACCGCGATGACCGTGACGAAGCGTGTGTCAAAATCGAAAGCGTCGGCGCGGGTTTCAAATTCCTGCCCGGAGGTACCCGGACTGCCGGCCATTTCTTCTTCAAAAGTCTGCGCGAATGTCCGCGAGTAATCCTGTGGTGGCGGTTTCTCAAAAACGGGCTCTTTCTTGACGACCGATCCTTCGCGCACCGGCGCGGAAGAGGTCTGCTTTTCAAGCGAGCGAAACGCCGCTTCGAACTCGTCTTCGCTGAAACCACGAGAATCCTTGTTATGAGGATCATTTCTGTTTTGCGGCGCTGGTGCTGCCGGCCTCGCAGGGGCAGGCTGGCCGCCGCTGCGCGGTTCGGTTTCAAGGTAATAGGCGAGCTCGGCATCTTCAGCCGTGCTTTCCGGCTCAAAGCGCTGAGCGCTGCGCCCTATAATGCTCTCGAATTCCGCCAAGGGATCATCGCTCTCATCGCCCTGTGGATTGGCAGTCCAATTGGTGCGGCGGATTGGCGTATCACTCATAAAATACCTCTTAACAGAAACCAGCTCCGACGAATCGGCCAGACAATCAGGCTTTGCCCCTGCCCCGAACCTCAGGCTTCAGGTCCGGAAAACCAAGCAAAGCCTGTCGGTGGATGCGAGCGTGCGCGTATTGCACGTAAAAAACAGGTTGTCTTGGAGTGCTCCACAACCTTGGCGAGGTCGAAATCGAGCGACGCATCGCTCGCCCGCGTCAACATCATGAAGCGGATGGCATCGCGCCCCACCTCGTCGATCACTTCGCGCAGCGTGACGAAATCGCCCGCGCGTTTTGACATGTTCACGGGCTCGCTCGAAGCGCGGGGCGGGGGTGTCGGTCGTCATGCCTGGTACGACGCGAGCGCCACCCGTAGGCTGGCCCACAGATAGCCCCGATTCCGCGCGAGGGCCACCGTGATCCGGGCGGCTTCTAGCTCGGCATCGGCGCGGCGAGCCCCGGCGTCGTACTCCAAGATACCGGCGCGCTCCCTAGGGGTTCTCCCGAAACCAGGCCACCGTATCGGTGAGGGTCTGGTGCAGGGGCCGCGGTCGCCAGCCGAGGTCTTCGCGCATTCGGCGGGCGTCGTACCAGCCATAGCGGCCTATGAGCTTCGCAATGGCGGGCGGTACCGGCGGATCTTTGCGCCGGATCCGGGACCAAAAGACGAGGGCGGAGATTAGCACCCGGGGCAGCCACCGCGGCAGGTGCCAGGTACGCGCCGGGGTCCCGGCGACGGCGGCGACGTCCGCGACCAGGTCCTTCAGGGTGTGGTTGTGGGCACATAGGACGTAACGCTGGCCGGGACGGCCGCGCTCCGTCGCGAGCAGGACGCCGTCGGCGAAATCGCGCGCGTCGACGCAGCCCACGCCCACGTCGAACGTGGGCACGAAACGCCCTTCGATCACGCGCTTGATGATCTTACCGCCGGGGGCCGGACCGAAGTCCTCCGGGCCGATGGTCAGGGCCGGCGCCACGACCACCACGTCGAACCCGGACCGCGAGCGCGACAGTGCCAACTGCTCCGCCTCGCGGCGGGACTCCGCATAGCCCAGATCGATCCCGTGTACGGCCCACTCCGCGTCCTCGTCCAGCGGTACCGGATCACGGTGGACGCCGATCGTGAGGGCGCTGCTGCTCGCGACCACGCGCGTGACGCCTGCGGCCTGCGCGGCATCGATGAGCCTCTGGGTGCCAGCCACGTTGACCTCGTGCATGTCCTCGCGCGTTTTGCGGGGGTCGACCTCGTAGGCCATGTGCACCACGGTGTCCACCCCTTGCAGCGCCGCCCGCAAGTCGCTGGGCTTGGTGATCTCGCCCATGGGGTCCACCACGAGGTGCTTGATGATGTGCCTGGTGTCACTGCCCGGAAGCACCAGCCAACGTGGGTGGATCCCGCGCTTTTTTAAGCATTTGATCACGTGGTAGTCGAGGATATCCCCCCCGCCGCTTACCAGCACCTTGTTCATACCCCCACCCCTCATGACGCAACAGCCGCCAGCTGCGACAGGGTAGGCAATTCCGTGCTGCTAGGCAATGCCCGGGGCCTCGCGTATCGAGCCCAAGGCGGTGGAGCCCGCACTCGTTACGCGAAATCCCATAACGGCCGCGGCCCGGTGCTCCTCGCCTCGCCCGGAGGGGACGGCTCGCCGACTTCCCTCGTCGGCGCCATGGTGTACCGACCGGCTTTCCCGTAACATACCGAAGCGGCCAGTCGGGGCGGTGAAGGCCCGGTGGTCGGGTGAGCACATGCGGTACGTAACCCCCACAGCGAGGTAACTGTTATGCCATTAAGAATCGCGACCCTATTCCTTGCGCTCTTCCTCATGGGATGCGAAAACAACAAGGAGGAAGCGACCGGCCAGGTCTGCGGCGGCGCCACCGCTGTGCAATGCCCGGAGGGTCAGACCTGTGTCGATGACCCGAGCGACACCTGTGATCCCGACACCTATGGGGACGACAAGGCAGGCGCCGCCTGCCCGAGGATCTGCGCAGGCGGTTGATCACCCCGGGCGGTATCGCCATGGTGCGGGGCGCAGCGGGCGGTGTCATTCCGCCCGCTGCCATTTACCCATCGTCACGCGGTCGAGCCCGGCGTAATCTGGGATCGTGGCACGGGCACGGAAGCCCACCGCGCCGAGCATCGTCCACACCGGCTGTTTCTGAGCAGCACCGTGCTCCAGGGCGAGCCATCCGCCATCGCGCAGGTGTCGCGGCGCGCCGGCAATGACGGTGCGCAGGGCCTTGAGACCGTCATCGCCTCCGGACAAGGCGACGCGCGGCTCGTGGCAGAAGCCGGCCCTCCAGAGCTCGGCGTCCGGGACATAAGGCGGATTGGACACGATGAGGTCGAAGCGCGCGCCGCGGAGCGGCCGGTACCAGTCCCCTTCCACGAACGCGATATCGCGAAACCCCAGGCGCCCCGCGTTGCGGCTCGCGATCGCGAGCGCCGGGGCGGAAACGTCGGTGGCCGTGACCCGGCATTTCGTCGATCCGCGGATCGCGAGGGCGATGGCCCCCGATCCGGTGCCGAGGTCCAGTACCTCGCGGAGGTCATGGGCCGTAATGAGCTCGAGCGCCGCCTCGACCAGGTGCTCGGTCTCGGGGCGCGGCACCAAGGTGTGCTCATCGACGAGTAGCGGCATCGACCAGAACTCGCGCCGGCCGACGAGATAGGCGACCGGAATGCCCCGCGCGCGCCCCGCGATGAGATCGAGGTAACGCCGCACCTCTGCCGCCGCGACCGGATGGTCCGCCCGGGTGACGAGCTGTACCCGCCCGACACCGAGGACGTGGCCGAGCAATACCTCGGCGTCCAGGCGCGCGCTGTCCGAATCCGACAGAAGGGCTTCGGCGTGGCGGAGGAGGCCGGCTATCGTCGCTGGCCCGGTGCCCTCGTTTCTCGGGACGGCCGCGGTCCTCAATTGCCCACCGCGGCCATGAGATCGGCCTGGTGCTCGCTGATGAGCGGCTCGATCACGTGGTCCAGCTCCCCGAGCATGATCGCTTCGAGCTTGTACACGGTCAGGTTGATGCGGTGATCGGTGACGCGCGCCTGCGGGAAGTTATAGGTGCGGATGCGCTCCGAACGGTCCCCGCTCCCCACCAGATTGCGGCGGCTCTCCGCCTGTTTCTCGCGCTGGCGCTCGCGCTCCGCCGACACCAGCCTGGCCTTGAGGAGGCTCATGCCGCGCGAGCGGTTCTTGTGCTGGGAGCGCTCGTCCTGGCACTCCACCACGAGCCCGCTCGGGAGGTGGGTGATACGGATGGCCGAATCGGTCTTGTTGACGTGCTGGCCGCCGGCCCCCGAGGCCCGGAACGTGTCGATGCGGAGTTCGGAGGGCGACACCTCGATGTCGGTCACTTCATCGACCTCGGGCAACACCGCCACGGTGCAGGCCGAGGTGTGGATGCGCCCCTGGGCCTCGGTCTCGGGGACGCGCTGCACGCGGTGCACCCCGGATTCGAACTTGAGGCGCGAATATGCCCCCTGGCCCACGATGCGCGCGATCACCTCTTTGATCCCGCCGGCGTCCGCGCGGCTCGTGCTCAGGACCTCGCAGGTCCAGCCGCGCGTTTCGACATAGCGTCCGTACATGCGGAACAGCGCGGCAGCGAACAACGCCGCCTCCTCGCCGCCGGTCCCGGCGCGCACCTCGAGGAAGATGTTGCTGCGATCCGAGGGGTCCTGCGGGAGCAGGAAGCGGTGCAGATCGCGCTCCAGGGCCTCGTCGCGCGCCTGATTCCTCTTGAGCTCTTCCGCGGCCAGCTCGCGCAGCCCCGCGTCCTCCTCATCGAGCATGCGCCGCGCCTCTTCGATCGCCCGGCGATTCCGGAGATAGCTCTCGAAGCACTCGACCACTACCCGCAGCTCGGATTGCTCGCGGCCCAACTCCCGGAAGGTCGCTTGGTCCTTCCAGACCCCTTCGTTCGACAACAGCCCGGTCAGCTCCTGCGAGCGGGCGCGCAGGCGTTCGAGTTTCTGTAGGAGCGAATCCTTCATGGCGTCTGGCATTCTACCGTGACCCGGCCTGCTACGGTGGAGCCGCGGCGACCCACTACCCGTCGCCGCCATGCTGGTCCACGCCCAACAAGTCGCGCGAGATCGAGCGCGTGCAGGCCGAACACCGCGGCCTGTTGCACGTGACGGCCCCAGTCGGCCTCCGGGTTGTCGCCAGAGTGCGCGTGTTGATCGCCACCCGGTGCGGCGCGGACGCCGTGCGCGGCGGGCGCGCGCAAGCCAGGCAGGCCGACACCCGCGCTGAGCAGATCGTCCGCGCCCTCGTGGCGGGTGACGCGCACCTCGGCGGGCGGAGACCTCGGACAGATTCACGCGTGTCTCAAGGTCCAGGCGCCAGGTGCGTATTCAGCTCGTTGTGTAAACGCTGCCCGCCCCGGGTCCTGTATAACGCCAAGGCCCACAGGGGAAAATACCGGCGGTACAGCGTGTAATCGAGCAGCGCGGTGCGGAAAAAGACGCCGGTCCAGTCTTGGGCCGGCCATTCTCCGTTCGAGTCTTGCGTGCAGAGGAGGTGATCCACGCCTCGCTCGATGGCGGACCAATCGGGATCGTGGGCCTCCAAGAGCGTCGACAGGGCCCAGGCGGTCTGGATCACCTGGCTTTCGCGGTGCTCGACATACACACCCGTGAGGCAGCCGCTGTGGTGCTCGCCGAATCCGCCGTCCGGCCGTTGGCGCGCCAGGAGCCACCGGCACGCCTTGCGGATGGCGGGATGGAACACCGGTGTACCGGCGGCCAAGAGTCCCCGCACGCCGAATAGCGTGCCGTAGATGAGATACACCCCCCAAGCGCCGGGCCAGGCGCCGTCGGGGCGCTGGCGAGCGGCCAACCAGCGTGCGGCGCGCTCGAGGGCGCGCGTGATGCGGCCGTCCATGACCCCCGGGCAACGTTCCCGGAAGGCGGCCAGGGCGCTGATACACGACGAGGTACACTCCACCCAGGAGCGGTCGGTCATCGAGTCGGCGAACATCTCCGCGGGGTTCAGCCATTCGAGGGTCCAGCGCGTGCCGCTGGGCTCATAGCTGCCGAAGCCGCCATCGGCGTTCTGACAACGCAGCATGAACTCGACGCCCTCCCGGAGCGCTTCGCTGTCCCGTACTCCGCCCGGCGCGGCGAGCAATGCCAAGAGGGCCTCGGCCGTACAGTCGCTCACGGGCCAGCCGTGCCATACCCCCGCGAAACACCATCCGCCCCGCGGATCGATGCGGAAGTTTTCTTCGACGCCTGGAAACGTCCGGCGGATCTGTTGGGTCGTGAGGAACGACGCGCCCCGCGCGATGCATTCTCCGGTGCTCGCCCGGGACTCTACCGCGGCCAGTGCCTGGAGTGCGAAGGCCGTGTCCCACGAGGCGCTGCGCGCACCGGCGACGCGCGAGCCGTCCCGCCCGTCCTCCCAGATCCAACCCTCGAAACGCACCAGAGCTCGGTGCAGATCGGGGTCGTCGGGTTGATGGATCCACAGCGCGATGAGGCTCAATAGCCCGCTGACCGGCGAGATGGCGGTGTGATCGGTGGTGCGAAACTCCCAGCGGAGATGATCGAGCAGCCGCGCGACGATGTTCCGCCGCGCCGCGGCGCTGTGCCTTTGTTCCACGAATAGAAAAAACGCGCAGAGACAACGCAACGCGCGGCCTGGCCGCACGTACAGGTCCCCGGCTCGCAAGGCCCCTCGGTGCTCGCGGAAACCTCCGTAACCGGCGGGATAGAGCTCGGCCCGCAGCGCCTCGATCACCGGACCGCGTGGGCCCTGATGGCGCGAGGCATAGATCACGGTCATCGCCAGGTAGATGAGCCGGGTGTGACAGTAGAACCTTCCCGGATGGATCGGCAGTCGGCGCGGCAGGGCCCAGAGCTCCGGCAGGAGTGGGTTGAGGCCCTCCCAGTCATAAAGGTTCAGCATCGCGAGCCAGAACTTACCCCAGCTCGGGATCCGCAGGACCCCGCCTTCGGCCGCGATGAAGCGCGCGGCGGGGACCAAGAGGGGATCGTCCCTGGAAAGCCCCAAGAGGCGCGCCGCGACGTACACGAGCGTCGTGACGAAGAGATAGGGCGGTGAATGGGCGTGCAGACCCCAGAGCCCGGACCCGAGTCGCGTGCGCTGGAACTGGAGCAGCAGCAGGTCTCTGCGCGCCGCGGGCATGGCACGGCCGGTGATCTGGCACATGAGGGCGTACTGGGCCGCGAGCATCGGGCCCCACACGACCTCCCCCTCCCATTCTCCGCTCGCGGACTGCCGCCGGATGAGGGCATCCACGGCACGCCGCAACGCCGAGTCCAGGACCTGTCTTAACAAGTTAGGCGCCGCCCCTCATCGCCCTCGGGCCGTTCGCTATCGGGAAGGGGGAGCGGTGCGAACACCCCGCCCCGGTTCCACGCGATCCCGGGCACGGGCCTATTGAAGCAGATCCGGGAGGCTTGGCAAACCGGGACTCCCTTGGGCGGTGATCGCTTCAAGGAACAGGTTGAGGAAATGCTGGCACGCAAAGTCGGTCAGGCCCGACAGGGCAGGCCGAAAATCGAGTCGATAGAGGACCATTTAAAGGCTCCGACCCCTTTACAGCTACCAGGTCAGCGGACCCGGCCCGCTCAGGATCCCCACCACCAGCCACCTCAAACGCCCGAGCAAGGCGCCGGCGACCCGGCCGGCATGTCCCCATTGGCCGCCGCCAGGCGGCCCCGCCCAAGCCCCGCAGGGCCCGGCCTATGGTGCGGGAACGAGCCCCCGCAAACGGGATCACCCGCGCGTCCCCGCAGGCGAGACAGCCCATCGTGCGGGTGCGTTCGGCTGCCCGTCTGCGCCACATCGCGTAGATGGCCCGGCGTGTCGCGACCGCCTCGTCGGCGCCGTCCGCCAGGCGTGGGTCGGGCAAGTCGACCCAACGCAAACTGCTGGCCGAGCATCTCGAATCGCTTTCGGCAGTCCGTTTTTGCTTACCCGCGAACCCAGCGGCACCTCTGGCAGATGCTGCTCGCACGAGTTTATCAAGCCAGGCCCAGGTTTGTCTGTGACTTTTTTCACAGACGCGGCTGCTCCCTTCTGTTAGCGTGGCCAAGATGATGACCTTGCCCCGCCAGGCCCTTTGGGGATTGGAGGGCGCCGAGGGAACGGCAATACCAAGAACGCCATCGCGGCTTCACTGAATCGCCGCCGGGACCGCTCGGCCGCCCGCAGAGGCGGTAAAGCATCGGTGGCCCACAAATCAATGATAGTGACGGAGGAGCAAGCGATGTACGACTCTCTTGGTGATTTTGGGTCTGGCCTCGTCAAACCGGGCGGGCGCTTCCGCCCCGGCGCGGACCGCTTTCACACCGCAAAATTACCGTCCAGCCCGTCCGATGAGATATTGCCAACGCATTCTCTGTTGACAGCTCGCGTTGTATTTCCTATCCTTCACCTCGAAGGCGCGCTGCATCTGCTTAGCCGGGTACCGCATACCCTCACTGTCGAGACGCCGTTCGGGGGCGCGGGTGTCGAGGCACCGAGCTCGTGCTGCGGGAAGGAGAGGGCGAGACCGCGTTGGGGGTCTCCGAAGGGCAATAAGACGCGTCACTACCCGCGCAAGGCCCCGTCACCGCCATAAACCGCAACGTAGGCGTGCGAAACCGCCTTGATCTCTAATCCTTATGCGGGCCCATGGGGGACAAACGCCGGCCTTTTCCGGCCCAGAGGGGAGGTATGCGATGAAACTACTCGATCTGAAACGCTCAGCGGCACTCATAGGGCTAATCACGCTTTCGGCTTGTGCACCGCCCGAGCCGACACCCGCAGGTGATCCGCTGGTGGCTAAAGGCCGCGAGCTGTTCTTCAAGGAAACCTTCGATGGTAATGGCCGAACCTGCGGCACCTGTCACCGGGCGGAGAATAACCTGACCATCGATGCGGCGTTTATCGCCAGCCTCCCGAACAATGACCCTCTCTTCGTCGCCGAAAATAACCCAGACCTCAACAAGAATTTCGAGGATCCTAGGCTGATGCGCAAGCGCGGCTTGATCCTGGAAAATCTGGACGGGACCGACGATCTTGCCCACAATTTTACCATGCGTGGCGTACCTCACGTGTTCTCCCAGCGGTTTTCCATCGACAGCAATCCCAGAAATCGATTGGAGTGCTTGAGCGATACCCTTTGCCCTCGAACAGGCTGGTCCGGTGACGGGGCGCCTCAAATGAAAGACCTCAAGTCGTTTGCCCGAGGCGCGGTGGCTCAGCATTTCACCAAGACCACAGGCCGCAAGGAGGGCGTCGATTTCCGCTTCCCCACGGAAGATGAGGAAAAGGCCCTGGAAGCCTTCCAGTTCAGCTTGGGTCGGCAGGAAGAGCTGAAACTACCACTGCCCTTGAAAAGCGCGGAAGCGGCACAAGGTCAGGAGATTTTCAACTCGCCCACCACGGGCAAGTGTTTTGGCTGTCACGCTAATGCCGGCGCCAACGTCCCACCGGGAGGAGCTGCTAGTGGCAATTTGAACTTCAACACCGGGGTGGAAAATCTGCCCGATCCGACCGGCGATTTCAGCCAGCCGGATGACGGTCTGGGTACACTCGGAGATGCACCCGGCGATGGTACGTTCAACACACCGTCAGTGGTGGAAGCGGCGGATACGGGTCCCTTCTTCCATAACAACTCGGTGGACACCATCGAGGGCGCGGTGGATTTCTACAATACCGACGCCTTCAACGACTCGCCATCAGGGCAATTCCTCAGCGATGGCACAGGCCGAGCCATCGCTCTGGATGCTACCCAGGTGAAGGCCGTGGCGGCGTTTCTCCGCGCCATTAACGCCCTGGATAATATCCGCGAGCTGAACAAGCTTTTAGGGGCCGTGAAAGACAACGTGCTGCTCGCCGGAGAACACCCGGCGGATGTCGTCAAGCGGGCGGTGCACGACATCGACGATGCCATCATGGTGCTCCAGGATGGTGGCTTGCACGCCGACGCGGTGCAACAACTCCAAGAAGCCCGCGGTCTCACCGAGAAAGCGACTACAAGCCCCTCAAGCCGCATCAAGCTCGCCAAGCAAGCCTTGGACGCCATCAATCAGGCGAAGAGCCTCATCCTGGGCTAGGACGTCGGCTGGGGAACCCGTATATACACACTGGCACGGCAACTGGAAGTGATGATGAGGAGAAATATCATGTTGACACGCTTCTTCTTCTTGGGCGTCCTGTTGGCCCTCCCCGCGTCGGCCTTGTTCGCGCAAGCGGCGATGGAGATGTTTATTCCCATCGGCGACTCGCACGGAGTTTCTAACATCTACAGTATCATCGGGAAAATCGCCACCGTAAATGAAGAGAATCGAAGCCTGACCGTGAGCGATTCCTCGGGGGTTACGTATCTGGTCACAATCCCGAAGGAGGCCCCCGTGTGGCTGGATCGGAGCAGAGCGCAAGGTAAGAACGAAGTTGGCTCACCAGCTGATCTTCAACCGGGCCGGACGGTGGAGGTGAAATACAAGGGGAGCCCTGCTAGCGGAACCTCGGTCACAGCGGATTGGGTCAAGGTCGAAGTAACGAGCTAGCGCCCCTGGGGTGCATAATCCTATGGTTGGAATTAAGGGAGCGTAATCCATCCGCCGCCGCCACTTCGGCACGCTCTAACGATAGGGAGTGCAAGGATGCGGCGACGCCCCGAACCCATCGGCCGGGAAAGGGGATCGTGCGGCGTAGGCCGGATGTCACGAATCGGAATCGCGGATAGGCAAGATGGGATGCTTGCCAACTCCTGGATCACCGGAATGGACAAGCGTAGGTGGGTCGGTAAGCCACGAAGTATCCGCGCGCCGTGGCCTCGGGCTCTGAGCCGACGGCGGGCACCACGCCACGAATCCCTCGGGGCGCGCGCCAGATTTGTTCACAAGCTCGGAGGCGACCGCGGCTCCCCGAGACCCCGTTGCGCGCGCGGTCCACCGGACCGTCACGCCCCTCTGCGCGCCGGCACCTCCTCGTTCCTCGATGGGGCGCATCATCGCCTTCGTGACGCAGGGGGGTTCCTTAAGCGCATCCTCGAACACATCGGCGAGCCCACAGCGCCACCCGATCTGCCCGCGGTCCGCGCCACCGGGAGGAGGACTTCGAACCGCGCGAAGGCACCGAAGACACTGATCTGAGTGGAAAGCCTACCCGAAGCTTGAGTTCGATCAGCGGGTAAGCGGGTAGGCGCCTCCCCTCCTGGTCCTGCCGGTCGCTGGACCCCGACTGGCACAGGCGCGCTCGTGTCTAGGCACTGGATACTGACCGCAGAGCTCACCCGTGAGCCCTGCAATCCCACCGCGGTCTGCCGAATAACTCCTTCCCGACCCGGCGCGGACCCGCCCAATCACTCCCCCACTCCGCACCGAGAATGCACTACGCTTGCGAAACCGCGTTGAATATCCTATCGTTTTCACTATCCTCGGCAGGCCCCCGCAACAGTCCCCTAAACGGGTTCAACCGCAAGAGTGCACTTGCGACACCGAATTGTATGTCGTATGCTTCGTAAAAACGTACGCTGGTGGCTGGTCCAATGACCTACTATCCAAGCCATTGGCCCGGCGGCAGCAAGCCATTGGCTCGGCGGCAGCGAGGGTTGG
>JALZID010000285.1 GCA_030860485.1 Pseudomonadota bacterium
CCTACATCATTGGCAAGAACTGCGTGCAGTTCTTCACCGTCGAACCGGAGCCTCTCCTTCCATTATGCACCACACGCCGGACCCACGACATACACCTCGTCGGTCTGAGGCGGAGCCTCGTTAGTGAATTGACCGGGCGAACCAAGTCTTCAACTACGTAAAACTGTGACTGCGGCAGGCGGTCCGCATTAACTTTCTGCGCTTCGGGGATCGCCTCCTGCTGCGCCGCCCGATGCAGATTCGCCGCGTTCACTACCACGTCCGCCGCGCGGTGGTCATACATCTGCACCATCTTGCCTTCATACAGCGGCACCGCCTCCGCCTTGCCCTTGGCCCAGCGATTGAGTGGCGCCGGTTTCCAGCCCCGCTTCTCCAGTTCGGCGCGGGTGAGAAACTTGTCCGAGTCGTTTGTCATGTGGAACATCGTCACGTAGCGCACCGGCCAGACTTTCTTCTCCGTGCCCGACGAGCGGTCCACCAGGACCGGATGATGGGCGTAGATGCGGGTGGTGAGTTCGGCGTCGCGTTTGCTGCGAAAGATCGGCGCGGCGCCGGTGTTGGGGCTGACGCGGGCGAAATCGCCACTGGATAGCGCCAGCACGCGCTCGGGGTCATCCAGTTCCGTCAGCGCGTGCAGGAAGAACGCGCACTTCGCGGTCTCGAAGCGCCTCGCCTCGCCGCCGAAGACCAGGGCGCAGAATTTAAAACTGGCGTGAATGTCGGGGAAAAAGACTTTCTTGTTCTCGAAATCCAGCAGCGCCGCCAGCCGCCCGGTGGCGGAGATGCCGCGAAAGAATTCCGCCGCCCCCTTGTCGGCGGCGATACCGCTGGGCGTGAGCAGGCCGACGAGCCCCAGCGGCTGCGCGAGCGCGGTGGCGCGCTCAACAAACAGGCTGTAGAGATTCACGTCGCCGCCGCCCAGCAGTGGATAGTCGCCGCTGTCGCGGAGCACGCGGGCCTGGCTCTCGGCGCGCTCGTTGGCTTCAAGATACTCGTGCGACAGCGGCGCGCCCTTCTTCCGCAGGTCGTCGATCATGCGCTTGCGGTCGACGGCGCGGGCCTGCCTGGCGATGTTCAGTTCTCGCTCCGCGAACCACTCCACCTCTTGCAGCTTGATGCGATCCCACGGTGGGTTGCCAATCACCGCGTCGAACCCGCCGCCGCCGGCGCGCCAGACAGTGGGAAAGGCAGTCCACCAATGGAAGAAGCGCTCGCGTTTGGCCAGTGCCACGGCGCGGGCGAGCAAGTCGTTGGCGGCGCGCACGTCGGGACCATCGCCCTCGATGCGCCCTTCAACCATGACGCCGGAGAGGTTGTAGCGGCCAGAGAAAATTTCGGCAATGGCGAGCTCCGCTGCGGAAAGCGGGGATTTGTCCCCGATCTTTTTCTTCTTTTGAATCGGCCAGCCGGGGACTAGCCAGCGCAGCGTGCGCCAGAAATCGAGCAGGGCGTGGATGGGCGCGACCTGGCCTTCGGCTTCGTCGGCGAGGCGCTTCGATTCGTGCGCCTCAGCGATCGAGGTGTCGGTGAGCTCGGCCACGGCTTCGAGACTCGTGGCGGCGACTTCGAGCCGCGTCAGTTCGGCCTCCTGGAACAGCGTGCCGAGCGCGCTCATGCCGGCGCGCACCGTCTCCAGCTTCTCGCCGTGCAGCGAATCACCGCACTTCAAGTGGTGATCGAGGAAGGATAGCGGCGCACCGACCGTGAATGTGTGCAGCCAGAGGGCGACCTTGGCCAGCTCCACGGCCATGGGGTTCTTGTCCACGCCGAAGATGACCTTCTTCAGGATCATGCGGCGCACGATGTGGCGGTCGTCCAGTTGCCGCTCGTCCAGCGCCCACTTGTGTTCGCGGCCGGTCGCGAGTATGCGGCGGCGGATGTCGGCCAGCCGCATCACCACGGGCGAGGCATAGGGCCGGCCCCGTTCGACCAGATGAGCGGCCCAGGGCGCAGCGTTGGCCTTGTCATCGGCATCCTGCATGGCGACCAGTACGCGGTCGGCCAGGTAATCCACCAGCGCGACCAGAAAGTGGCCGCTGCCCATGGCCGGGTCGCAGATCTTCAGTTCCAGCAGTTGCGCGGCGGTATCGGCCACGGCCAGCGCATCCCACTCGTAGGGTTTGAGGGCGCTCTTCTTGCGATAGCGCTTGATGAGTGCTTCGAAGGCGTTGGCGCGCTCGTCCACCAGCCGCCCCACGGACTCATCGAGGATGAGGCGCACCAGGTCGTCGTGGGTGTAGTAGCTGCCGCTCACCTTGCGGGCGAAACTCGCTGGTCGGGCGACGATGGTCGCGCCGGTTTTCTCCTGGACGAGAGTGAATTCGAGCAGACGCTCGTAGATACCGCCCAGATGCGAAACGGAGAGGTCGCGGTAGTTGATGCGCGGCTTGCGGATGTCCTCGGTGCGGCGGGAGAGGGCGTCGATGACCGGCGCGAGCTTCGCGTCCGCCACTCGCACACGGGTGAGGATAGGTGCACGGCTGCGCTCGAACAGGCCGCCGTTGTAGGCTGGCATGCCCACCGCGTCGTCGCCGTCGGCAATGATACTGATATAAGGTTGTCGAGCCGCGACCAGTAGTTGCTGGCGGTTCCGGAGAACCCACGTCCGTTGTCACGCTTGTCCGCGATCTGGTCGCGCAGCGCGGTGAGGCTGTAGTCCTGGTAGCGTGCATCGCGCACGGGCAGCAGCGCGCGGTCCTCGGCGTAGAGCACGAAGAGCAGGCGGTAGAGCAGCACCAGCGCGGCTTCGCGCAGCTCATCGAGATAGGCGCGGGTGTAGCAACCGTCGCCGTCCTTGTTCGCGTGGAGGTCGCTCGCGGCCAGCGCGTTGGCAAGCTCGGGGAACACTTCGGCGAACACCCGCTCGCCCAACTTGTGCGAGACGGTCTCCTCGTAGCGCCGCGCTTCAGTGAGGGCGATGGCGTGGTAGCTGCGCCTCTCGCCATCCCAGGACTGGGGAAGGAAAGCTTCGCGATGGAACAGCAGCCGGAACAGTTTCAGGCCGCGCCGGGAATCGAGCTCGTCCAGCGCCAGATGAGTGCCGGGGATTTCGAGTAGGGACGCCACGTCCAGCTCGAAAAATTCCTCCGCCCGCGAGCGCGCGTCCTGCCAGTAGAGTCGCCACATTGCGCCGTTCGTGAGCAGGCCCCACTTGATCGCGCGGTCGCTCATCACCTCCGCGCGCGACAGGTAGCGCAGCATCTGCGATGAGGGTGCGCCGAAGTCGCGCCGTTTCGTGGTGCCCACTCTGCTGGCGTCGGTGCGGTCGAGCGCACGCATCCAACGCTTGGCTTCCAGCAGGGCGATTCCGTGGCGGGTGCGGCGGTCGTCGCTGCGTTCCTTGAGCGCGCGGGCCTTGGCGCCGGCGTCG
The DNA here is from genome assembly GCA_030860485.1 of Pseudomonadota bacterium. Classification (NCBI taxonomy): domain Bacteria; kingdom Pseudomonadati; phylum Pseudomonadota; species Pseudomonadota bacterium. The sequence goes on from JALZID010000285.1 coordinate 3,371, forward strand.
GGGAAAAGCAAAAAATCGAGCACGTCGTCGCGCCCGGATTCGGAGAGATTGACCTGCGACAACCAGGAGCCGCCCCAGCCCAGCAAATCAAGAATGGGCCCGATCAGTTCGTCCTCGGTTTGCCCTTCGTTGAGCGTCGAATCGGCGGCAAGACTGCCGTAAACCCTGCGCAGTGCGGCAATGAAGCCATCGAGTGCGGCATCGTCGCAGGTTCGCCACGGATCGGTGTCGAGGATTCCGCGGGTGAGGAAATCGAGGGTAAAGAGTTGACCTTGCATGGAACGGAGTCAACGGCGCGCCAGACCGCGCGGTGTTATTTTTGGAAGCGCCATTATCTCTTACACGGCCCACTTGTTAGTGATAATTCACAGCTCCCCGCGCGGCGCCATTGAGAGATCGGTGAAGGGCCTGGTAAATCCCTTCGATATCCGCAGCCACGCGGGCAAACCGCTGATTAGATGAGCGCTTCCAGGCCTTTGCGGCCGAGCAGATCGGCAACTTCAGAGAGGGGCCGCTTGGATGCTTATCGCCGATCTCCCACTGACGGAGCGTGGGCAAGCTGGTACTCAACACGGATGCCAACACGGCCTGGCCGGTAGAACGCGGCAGCCACACCTATCGCCGGCAACGCGAGGAAGACGCGCCGCGAGCTGTTCGATGCGGGATCGAGCAGCGTGTCGAAGCTGTGATCCGCGCTCATGCGCGCTGCTCCTGCCAAGCCGCGCAGATCGCCGCGACATGGTGCTGGTCGGTGCCGCAGCAGCCGCCGAGCACATTGAGCTTCGGCAGCGGCGTGCGCAAGCGGCGGTAGCTACGCCCCAGGTCGGTCGGATCGCCGGCGTCGAGTTCGGTCGCCGCGTCCAGCTCGGCGTGGCTCTTCGTCGACGCGTTGGCACGCAGGCCGTTGATGCGCGCGGCCCATGGCCCGCCGTCCGCGAGCACCGATTCGAAGTGCGTCGGGTGCGCGCAGTTGATCATGTAGTAGGCCGGCCCGCGAAGGGTCGCGTCATCGACACCTTTGATCGCCTCGCGCAAGCTCTCGCCGCTCGGCAGCCTGCCGTCGGTTTCGACGGTGAACGAAATCGCGCAAGGCAACCCGACTTCGCGCGCCGCGCGGACGACGCCGATCGCTTCGCCGCTGGTCGTCATCGTGATCGCGGTGATCACCTCGGCGCCTGCATCGGCGAGCGCACGCGCTTGCGGCAAATGATAGTGCATCGCATCGTCGCCGCTCATCGGATGACCGGCGACGTAGCCGTCGCCGCGTGGCCCGACGCAGCCGCTGATCACGATCGGCCCGCCGATTCGCGCCTTGTACTCGTCGCGCAGCTCGCGCATCAATGCGATAGCTTTGCCGTTGACGCGGCGGATTGAGTCGGCGTCGTAACCGATCTTCGCGCCCCAATCGGGGCTGGCGCGCCAGGTCGGGCTTTCGAGGATGAATCCCGCACCGTTCGCGCCGGCGGCGATGTCGAGGTAGCGCCTGAAGTAGCGCGCCAGGGCCGCGCGGCCTTCGACATCGTCGAGCAGGACGAACGAAGCGAACTCGGGCAGCTCGAGCCCGTCGTCGTAGATCAGCGAGGTCTCGATTCCGCCGTCGGTGAGAAACCAGCCGCCTTGGAGTTGCGGTAGCTTGCGATTCATGGCGAAGCCTCCTTCGATGAATGTCGCCGCTCAGCGGTGAAAGCGTGGCGACTCGCTTCGGACCGATGGGCCCAATGAGGACTCATGATGGTAGGTCCTCGACCCTTAGAAGCATAGGTCTTAATCGACTATCTTTCAGACTGTTGTAAAATCTATGGTCGGCGGTCACGAGTCGATAGCCTTTACTTTCCGCTAAGAGAGGTAGAGACTGTCGTACATCGTTTGGTGGAGTTCTTCCGCAATTGCCCAAGCGGTCGCAAGCAGGGTGTCCGAGGAACGCACCTGGAGAGGAAACCGCCGGAAGTCCTCGAGGATCCGCCGCGCCACGTCCGCTTCGATCTCCCTCTGGCGCCACTTCTTCCAGAGCACATTGCCAAACTCAGCCCAGATGAGGTCCGGCGCGAATAGCAGGTAGTCATCCCGAAGGAGGCGAACCGCCTCATCGCTGTGAACCTCGGGGAGAAACCACTTGACCGCGACACTCGCGTCCACAACCCAGCGGCTCAACGGTCGCGGTCCTCACGGACGAGATCGGCACTATCACTCAGCACCCGGCCGGCCAAGTGCTCACGCCATCTCGCCGCTGCCCCACGCGCCTCGCCCGCAGAAAATTTGACTGCCTGCTCGAGGATGCGCTTCACCTCCGCTTGCAGGGAGCGCCCCTCCTGCTTGGCTTGCTCCTTGAGCCTTTCGATCGTCTCCGGGGCCAGATCCCGTACCAGCAACTGTGACATGCTCGGTTCCTCCCGACTGACTGCTATCATAACGATAGCATTCCATGGGGGGGAAACACCAGGCGCATGGCTCGGTACGAGCGTAACCCGCATCTCTGGGGTGTCCAGGCCCCGCGATGAGATCATGAGATCCCATTACGGCGCGGGCGAGTAAGCGAGGCCCGCTGCACGGCCCGGGACGCGTCGTCCGCGACCCAGACCGCATGCCCGTGGGGCGCCGCCCGGCGGCCCAGATCCACTACACCGGCCCGGCGGGGACGGGGAGTCAAAGACGTGGCACAGGGGCAAGACATCTCGAGGGGCGAGGTCGAACGACTCGACGGTTACCTGGTCGATTCGCCAAGTCGATCACCAAGGGGAGGCGAGGAACGGACGCCGTCACCCCGCTCGGGGCGTGGGTTCGCGAGGACCTACACGGCGAGCCTCGTGGTATCCCCGCCGGTGATACATTACTCAAGCCACTATTGACATCAACCCGGCAGTGACCCCAATTGCATCAAACTAGACAATAAAGGGGTCTCCTGTAGCTATCCTTGGCAGTAGCATCGATGTCACAACGATCAATGTGAAGCATCCCATTTGAATCCCGGACCCGTTTTCCCGCCAGCGCGGTTGGTTGGCGAAGATATCACTTGCAATGGCGTGGACGTTCACTGTACACTCCGCGCCCACCGGGAGTCATCGGGAAGCCCCGGTCGGGTCACAGCGACTGCAAAGGTTCGTGGGCTCAGGAGGTGTCCCTCATCTGCGCGCAAGCCACAATCGAGGAGGAAACATGAGAAAGAGATTCTCTTTGGCAGCGATCGGAATCTTTGTCCTGGCGGGGCTGGCTCTCACCACGGTGGCCAGCACCTTTGATGGCTCGCGGCTGCGCACCAATCTGCACGGATTTCAGGAGGTGCCTTCCATCTCGACGGTTGCCAGAGGCAGTTTCCGTGCACTGGTGTCCGAGGACGGAAACTCAATCGACTGGACGCTCACCTACAGGAACTTGGAAGCAGCAGTGCAGCAGGCCCACATTCATTTCGGCCAGACCGGTGTGAATGGGGGCATCACCGTCTTCCTTTGCACGAACCTCGGCAATGGCCCGGCGGGAATCCAGGCTTGCCCTGCATCGCCGGCTACCATCACGGGAACGATCGCAGCGGCCGACGTCAGCCCGAACATCCCCGCCACGGAAGGAGCCAGGGCGCAGGGACTGGGTACAGGAGAATTCCGTGAGCTGATCCGAGCGATTCGCAGCGGAAACACCTACGCCAACGTCCATTCGACCACATTCCCCGGCGGCGAGGTGCGAGGACAGATCCGGGCGCACGACGATCACGACGACTAGCCCGGAAGCAGGTGGAGCGCCTGCGCGGGGGAGACCGATGCGTCGGAAAAGCCGCTCGTAGCGAGAATCGGATTCAAGAAAGGAGCGCTCGCGTCCACAACCCAGCGGCTCAACGGTCGCGATCCTCACGAACGAGATCGGTACTATCGCTCACCACCCGGCCGGCCAAGTGCTCACTCCATCTCGCCGCTGCCCCACGCGCCTCTCCCGCAGAAAACTTGACTGCCTGCTCGAGGATGCGCTTCACCTCCGCTTGTAGGGAGCGCCCCTGCTGCTTGGCTTGCTCCTTGAGTCTTTCGATCGTCTCCGGGGCCAGATCCCGTACCAGCAACTGTGACATGCTCGGTCCCTCCCGACTGACTGCTATCATAACGATAGCTTTCCTTGAGGGAAACACCAGGCGCATGGCTCGTATCAAGCGTAACCCGCATCCCTGGGGCGGCCAGGCCCCGCGATAAGATAATGAGATCCCATCACCGCGCGGACGAGTGAGCGAGGCGCACTGCACGGCCCGGGACGCGTCTTCCGCGACCCAGACCGCATGCCCGTGGGGCGCCGCTCGGCGGGCCAGATCCACTACACTGGCCCGGCGGGGAGAGGGAGTCAAAGACGTGGCACAGGGGCAAGACATCTCGAGGGGCGAGGTCGAACGACTCGACCGTTACCCGGTCGATCGCCAATGCGAGGCGAGGGCCGGGGCCGTCACCGCGCTCGATCGGATGCTCGTGCGCCTGGCCCTGGCGCGCCTGGGAGACCCGGGCTGCGCGGTCGTCCTCTGGGACGGCGACGAGCTGGCCCCGCCGCGCGCCCCGGTCCGGTTTCGCGTCACTGTCAAGAGTCGCCGCGCGCTCCTAGGGCTTTGCTGGAACGCGGCGTCGCGATTCGGCGATCTCTACGGCAGGCGGGAGGTCGAGGTAGAGGGGGATCTCGCAGAGGCCATGGCCGAGGTCAATCGATCCCTCACGGCGCGCCAGGCCGGTTTCTTCGATCGGCTGCCCCGCTCGTCCCTCCCCCCCTTATGGGAGCGATACGCCCGCGAGGAGGACGCCGCCCGGGTCCGCCATCATTACGATCTCGGCAACGACTTCTATCGCCTATGGCTGGACCGGGACACCATGCAGTACACCTGCGCCTATTATCCCGAGCCGGCGCTGTCCCTGGAAGAGGCGCAGCGCGCCAAGGCCCATTATCTGTGTCGCAAGCTCAGACTGCGCCCGGGTGAAACCGTCGTGGAGGCCGGTTGCGGCTTCGGCGGACTGGCCTTCCTCATGGCCCGGCATTACGGCGTAAAGGTCACGGCCTACAACGTGTCCAAGGAGCAGCTGGCCCATGCGCGCACACGCCTCGAGGAGGAGGGACTGGAGGCGCAGGTCACCTTTATCGAAGACGATTACCGGAACATCCGCGGCCGCTACGACGCTTTCGTGTCCATCGGCATGCTGGAGCACGTGGGAAAACACCGCTATGCCGCGCTCGGGGACGTGATCGGTCGGTGTCTCGCGCCGAACGGCCGCGGCCTCATCCAATGTATCGGGAGGAACGCGCCTGTCCCGATGAACGGCTGGGCGCAAAGGCACATCTTCCCGGGCGCCTATCCGCCCACCCTGCGCGAGCTACTCGAGGTCTTCGAGCCCCATGGTTTCTCGGTCCTCGACGTGGAGAACCTGCGCTCGCACTACGTCAAGACGCTGCACGATTGGCTCAGCCGTTATGAGACACACGCCGAGGCGGTGCAGGGCCGCTACGGGGAGGTTTTCATGCGAACCTGGTTCTTGTACCTCTCTGCCTCCCTCGCGGCATTCGAGACCGGTTGGTTGCAGCTCTTCCAAGTGCTCTTCAGCCGTCCGGGAAACAACGATCTCCCCGCGTCACGGCGGCATCTTTATGAGAACGGTCCGGTCCCGGTCCCACCGGTGTCCGGCGTTACGGTCAGTACGCCGGCGCCGGGTCGTAGATGATGCCCTGGCTCGTGCTCGTGAAGCGCCTCATTGACGCTCTCCGGCCTAGAGGAGGCGAGAATACGCGGAATGGAACCCACATCGGTCACGAAAGCGATGATCCGCATCGGCGCCACAGCGGGGCAGAGGAGCGGGACGACTTGCATTCTCGGCGCGCCAAGCCGGCCCATCGCTAGGCCTGGCTTTCATAGAAACGGGCGAGTAACATCGCCCACCGATAGGTTGAAGGCGAGCGGGATGCCAGGGGCGTAAGGGCGAGCACCGTTTGCCCGAGGGGCCCGGATTTGCGCACGCTAAGCGTTGCACCCTCGACGCGCCCGGCAGGGCCCTCCCTGGCCCTGGCTTTCGACGGCAAAGACAGGGTGGGCGCAAAACCGGAGCAGGCGTTGCGTCCTCGGCACTCCAAACGGGGTAACAACGAGTCATCCGTATGACAATCCCAACCGAGCCGATCGGGAGTATCCCAAGACCTCTCGGGCTGATCGAGGCGGTCACGACACGAGACGGCACCGACCCGGCATTGGATCCGCTTTATGAAGAAGCGATCCGAGGCACCATCGAGCGGTTCGAGGCTACGGGCTCGCCGGTGATCACCGACGGCGAGCAAAGAAAGTACCACAATTTCTGGACGTACTGCGTGCACGGGCTGCCGAACACGGCCCCGGACGGCTTCAAGATCCCGTTCGCGGCCGGTCACGTGCGCCGGATGCTGCGCCTGACTGGCGGCCCTTTCCGTTACAAGAGGCATGCGGACAGTTACCTGGACGTGGCCATGCGCTATGCCCACGTGCCATTGAAGCAGGCGGTCATCTCACCGTCGGCCTTGAGCCTGATGTATCCGGCCGACGAAATTCCCCGCTATTCTCGCGAGGAGTTCATCCAGGATCTGCTGCATGAGCACGAGACCGAGATCCGCAATTGTCTGCGAAAGGGCGCGCATAGGGTTCAGATCGACTTCACGGAAGGGCGGCTTGCGGTCAAGATCGATCCAGCCGGGCATCTCCTGCACAGCTTCATCGATTTGAACAACCTCGCTCTGTCGCGATTCTCCGCAGAGGACCGCCAGCGCATCGGCGTGCACACCTGCCCCGGCGGTGACCGCGATTCGACCCACAGTGCGGATGTCGATTACGCCGAGTTGTTGCCCAGCTTGTTCGAGCTGAAAGTCGGCAACTTCTACATCGCGCTCGCGGGCGAGAAGGATCGGGTCCGCGTCCTCAAGATCATCCGGGAGCACGTCAAGCCGGATCACCGGATTTTTATCGGTGTCGTCGCGCCGATCGAGCCGAAGGTCGAGACGCCCGAGGAGATTCGAGACCGAATCCTCGAAGCGGCCGGGTACATTCCGGTGGAGCAACTGGGCACAACCGACGACTGCGGTTTCTCACCCTTTTTCGACGATACTTCGACCAGTCGCGACACCGCGTTCGAAAAGATCCGGGCGCGCGTGCTCGGCACCGCGCTGGCGGCGGATAGGATCGGAGGCGGCTGATGGAGCCGAGAGATGACGAGGAACCGCTGCTGCGCTCCGTCGCCTTGCAGAACGCCCAGAGTATCCTCCTCGCACGACAGCTTGCCGAGGAGGAGCTCGTCCGGGCGAAGGAAGCGTTGGAGCTGAAGACCCAAGAGCTCGCCCGCTCTCTCGCGATGATGCGCGCGACCCTCGAATCCACCACCGACGCGATCCTGGTGACGGACGGCGGCGGCAAGGTGACGGGCTTCAACGAGAAGTTCGTGGAGATGTGGCGGATGCCCCGCGAGGTCATGGACTCCGAGGAACACCGACAACTGCAGGAAGTCGCTTGCCATTACGTCAAGCATCCCCGGCAGTTCCTTGCGAGGATTGAGGACATTTACGCGTCTTCGCCGCCAGAAAGCTATGACCTTTTGGAGCTCGCTGATGGAAGAGTCGTCGAGCGATTCTCAAGGATTCAGTTCGTCGATGAGCGGAACGTGGGCCGCGTCTGGAGCTTTCGAGACATCACGGCCAGCAAGCAGGCCGAGCGGACCACCCGCTTCCTCGCCGACGCCAGCGCCGCTCTGGCCGAATTGACGGACTACAAAAGCACGCTGCATAAGGTCGCCGGTCTTGCCGTACCTTTCTTTGCAGACTGGTGCGCCGCGGATATGCAGGAAGCCGATGGCTCGTTGCGGCGGCTCGCGGTCACGCACAGCGATCCCGCCAAGCTGCAACTGGCCCACGAACTCTTCCGCCGTTATCCCCCTCGGCCTTCCGACCCCCACGGCGTCATGAAGGTGCTGCGCACGGGCGAGCCGGAGTGGGTGGCGATGATCCCGGACTCGCTGCTGGTGGAGTTGGCCCAGGACGAGGACCATCTGCGGATCCTCCGGCAGTTGGGCTTGAAGTCCTTGATTTGTGCCCCGCTCCGTTCACGAGCGAGAACACTCGGCGCGCTCACGTTCGTAACGGCGGAATCAGGTCGGGTATACGACGCCACCGATCTGGCCGCTGCAGAAGACCTCGCCCACCGTACCGTTATCGCTATCGAGAATGCGAGGCTTTTGTCGGCGCTCAAGGAGTCCGACCGCCGCAAGGACGAGTTCCTGGCGATACTGGCCCACGAGCTCCGCAACCCGCTGGCCCCGATCCGCAATGCGGTGCAAATCTATCGTGCCAAGGGTCTGTCCGTACCGGAATTGCAATGGGCCACGGAGGTGATCGACCGGCAGGTACACCAGATGACCCGGCTGGTGGATGACCTCTTGGACGTGTCCCGCATCACCAAAGGCAAGATCGAGCTCCGCAAGGAGCGGGTCGAGCTGGCGGTGGTGGTGAATAGCGCCGTCGAAGCCAGCCGCCCGCTCATCGAGAAATGGGGGCACGGACTCACGGTCACGATCCCACGAGAGCCGATCCAGATCGAAGCGGATCCGACCCGGATGGCGCAAGTGCTATCGAACCTACTAAACAATGCTGCCAAGTACATGGACCAGGGCGGTCGCATTTGGGTGGTCGCCGAGCGGCAGAGCGACCATGTGCTGATCCGTGTCAAGGACACCGGTATCGGCATTCCGACAGAGACGCTGCCCCGCATCTTCGACATGTTCACGCAGGTGGACCGTTCCTCGGAGCGCTCCGAGGGCGGACTCGGCATCGGCTTGACCTTGGTGCAACGATTGGTCGAGATGCACGGCGGCACCGTCGAGGCCCGCAGTGACGGCCCTGGCAAGGGCAGTGAATTCGTCGTGCGCCTCGCGGTCGCGGAGATCAAGGCCCAAGGACCACAAGGGGCGGCATGCGACGGCGAGAAGGGCACTGCGCCTGCCAGGCGCCGCATCCTGGTCGTGGATGACAACCGGGATGTTGCCGACAGCCTGGGGATGCTATTGCGCATGATGGGCAACGAGGTCCACACGGCTCACGACGGCCTGGAAGCCGTAGGAGCGGCGGCCGTGTTCCAACCGGAGGTGGTCCTCCTGGACCTCGGCCTGCCGAAGCTGAACGGCTACGAGGCGGCTCGCCGGATCAGAGAGCAGGATGGTGGTACTGACATGGTGTTGGTCGCCGTGACCGGCTGGGGCCAGGAGGAGGATCGTCGCCGCTCCAAGGAAGCGGGTTTCGATCATCACATGACGAAGCCGGTCGAGTTTGCTACCCTGCAGAAACTGCTTGCTTAGACCAACCCGAGCCACCCGAACGGCGCGTCCGTGCACCCTCCCTGCCTAAAGGCGGCGCCGCGATCCGCGGCATAGGCGACGAATTGGCAAGAAGTGGATTGATATTCGATGTAATTCGATGTGGCGGATTACGGACGGCCGTCCTAATCCGCCCTCGTCAGGTCCGCGGCCACCCGGTCGTTGTCGAGGAGCGGCGTCATCGCGGGGCCGGACGGGATCTCGCGCGGCGTCCGGTGCCCGGTCGCCAGCACCTTCACATGGGTCCCGCCGACGTCGATCACGAGCACCCTTGGATGGCGCGGTCGCGGGTTGGTCAGTACGCCGGGCTGTGCCATCCACCGATCTCCGCCGTGAGCATCCCCGCGTCCGGCGGCCCCCAGCTCCCGGGCTCGTACACCGACGTCGGCGACCCGAGGATGGGTTGGACCACCGCCCACGCGGCCTCGACGGCGTCCTCGCGCGCGAAGAGCGTCGGATCGCCCTCCATCGCTTCGCCGAGCAGGCGCTCATAGGCGTCCATCTCCTGCGCGTCTGCATGGTGGACCACCTTGAGTTCCGTCCTCGGTCTCCATCTGCTCCCCGGAGCGCTTCACACGCGCCCCGATCGCGATCGTCACGTCCGGGCTCAGCCGGAAGCGGAAGTAATTCGTCTCGTTCGGGCAGAGCTTGCTGAGCGGGAGCCGTCGCAGCGTGACGAGCACTTCAGTGGTGGTGGTCCCGAGGCACTTGCCCGCCCGGATGAAGAACGGCACGCCGTCCCAGCACCAGGACTCGATGCGCAGTCGCACAGCCGCGAAGGTCTCGACCGCAGAGTCCGGGGCCACGCCCTTCTCCCTGCGGTAGCCGCGGAACTGGCCCCGCACCAAGTCCGTCGGGCTGAGCGGGCGGATCATCCGGAAGACCTTCACCTGCTCGTCCCGGATCGACTCCGGGTAGGTGCTCGACGGTGGCTCCATGGCAAGGAAACCGACGATCTGCAGCATGTGGTTCTGGATCACGTCGCGGATCGCGCCTGCCTCCTCGTAGAAGCTGCCGCGCCCCTCGACCCCGAAGCTTTCGGCCATCGTGATCTGCACGCTCTCGACGTAGTTGCGGTTCCAGATCGGCTCGAGGAACGTGTTCGCGAAGCGGAAGAGGAGGAGATTCTGCACGGGCTCCTTCCCGAGGTAGTGGTCGATGCGGAAGATGGACGGCTCGTCGAAGATGCGATGCAGGGTTGCGTTCAGCGCCTGCGCCGAGGGAAGGTCGCGGCCGAAGGGCTTCTCCAGGACTACGCGCGCGTCTCGCGCGCACTTGGATCGCCCGAGCCCCTCGATCACGGTCGGGAACAGGCTGGGTGGGATCGCGAGATAGTGCACGGGACGTGTCACCCCGCCGAGCTCCTCGCGGAGCGCAGCGAACGTGGCCGGATCGCCGTACTCTCCGCTGACGTAGCGCAGGCACTCGCGGAGCTTCGTGAAGGCCGCCTCGTCGACCCCGCCGTGCCGCCCGACGCTCTCCCGGACACGCGCCCGAAACTGCTCCAAGGTCCAGTCCGATCTCGCGACCCCGACGACGGGGATGTCGAGATGTCCGCGCCGCATCATCGCCTGCAGCGCAGGGAATATCTTCTTGTAGGCGAGGTCGCCGCTCGCCCCGAAGATGACGAGGCCGTCCGAACGCGGCGCGTTCACGCGCCCGGCCCTTTCTCCAGGTGGCCGCCGAACCCGAGCCGCATGGCGGAGAGCAGTCGGTCCTGGAAATCGCCCTCGCCTCGCGAGGCGAAGCGCTCGAACAGGGCGGCCGCCAGGACGTGCGCGGGCACACCCTCGTCGATTGCCGCGTCGAGCGTCCAGCGCCCCTCGCCCGAGTCCGACACGCGTCCGCCGAAGCGCTCGAGTGTCGGATCGCTCGCGAGCGCGGCAGCCGTCAGGTCCAGGAGCCACGAGGCGATCACGCTGCCCCGGCGCCATACCTCGGCGACGTCGGCGAGGTCCACGTCGTACTGGTAGTATTCGGGATGCCGGAGCGGCGCCGTCTCGGCATCCGCGGCCCGGGCGCGGGTGCCGACGCTGGCATGCCGCAGGATGTTGAGGCCCTCGGCATAGGCGGCCATCAGCCCGTACTCGATGCCGTTGTGCACCATCTTCACGAAGTGACCCGCGCCGTTCGGGCCGCAGTGGAGGTAGCCCTGCTCCGCCGTGCCGGCCCGGTGCTCGCGCCAGGGCGTTCGCTCCGCCGCGCCGAGACCGGGGGCGAGCGTCGCGAAGAGCGGGTCGAGACTTCGCACGACCCCGGGCTCGCCGCCGATCATGAGGCAGTAGCCACGATCGAGACCCCACACGCCGCCGCTCGTCCCGCAGTCCACGTAGTGGAGGCCACGGGCCGCGAGCCGCTTGGCGCGCTTGATGTCGTCACGGTAGTAGGAATTGCCGCCGTCGACCACGATGTCGCCCTCGGCGAGCCGCGGAACGAGCTCATCGAGCGTGGCGTCGACGACCGCTGCCGGCACCATGAGCCAGACGATCCGTGGCTTCACGAGGCGAGCGGCAAGATCGTCCAGCGACGCGACGCCGTCGGCGCCCTCCCGGGCCAGCGCCTGCACCGCATCCTGCGAGACATCGTGCACCACGCCCTGATGACCACCACGCATGAAGCGCCGCACCATGTTGGCGCCCATGCGCCCGAGACCGATCATGCCGACTTGCATCGTCATCTTCCTCAGAGAGGTTCGTGGCACCCGCCGACGCTCGCCCGCAGACGCTCCATTCCGGCCCGGACGCCGGCGGGTCGCCTAGCTGGGCGCGCGAAGTCGGCCGAGAGGATGGACGGGGCGAGGGCGATCCGATTCGTCAACGGTGACGACCTGGCCCGGAGCCCGCGAGCTCCCGGATGGCGTCGACGATGTGCCTGGCGGAGATCCCCGCCGCGTCGAGGAGCTCGGCGGGTTTGCCCGATCCTGGCATGGCGCGCACGGCGAGATGCCGGAAGCCCACGATCTCACCCGCGACACCGGTCTCGGCGAGCGCCGCCAGCGCCGCGTCGCCGAGCCCACCCTCGGCCCAGTGGTCCTCCACGACGCAGAGTCGCCCGCCGGTGGCTCGCACCGCGTCCACGAGAGCGACAGCATCGATCGGCTTCACCGAGTACACGTCGATCACCCGGACCTTGATCGCCGCCTTCAGCTGATCGGCGGCCTTGATTGCCTCGTGGACGGTGATGCCCGCCGTGATCACGGCGACTGCGTCGCCCGGCTCTCCGCCACGCACGATGCGGCTCCCGCCGACGCGGAACTCGTCGAGACGGTCGGTGTAGAGGATCGGCGTCTTCTCGCGTGTCGTGCGGAGGTAGCTGATGCCTTCGCGCTCGACCATCAGACCGACGAGGCGCGCGGTCTGGTTCGCGTCGCACGGGTAGAGGACCGTGCTGCCATGGACGGCGCGCATCATCGCGAGGTCCTCGAGGGCCATCTGCGATGGACCGTCCTCGCCGATGGAGACGCCGGCGTGCGAGCCGCACAGGCGGATGCTCGCGCGCGAGATCGCCGCCATGCGGACGAAGTCGAACGCGCGGGTCATGAACGCGGCGAACGTCGATGCGAACGGGACGAGCCCGACGACCTGCATGCCGACGGCGGCCGCGACCATCTGCTGCTCGGCGATGTACATCTCGAAGAAGCGATCGGCCGCCGTCTGCTTGAAGTCCTCCGCGTGCGTCGAGTTGCTGACCTCCCCGTCGAGCACAACCACGTCGCTGCGCGCCGCGCCGAGCGCCGCGAGCGCCTCGCCATACGCCTTCCGGGTCGCGAGCGGCTCGCTGTACGTTTTCCATTCGGGCTTCCGTGGCACCGGCCGCTTCGGCGCCTGCCAGGGATCGGGCTTCAATGTCGGGAAGGTGCGCGATGGGACGTCACCGAGTTCCGCGAGCGCTTGCTTCGCCTGCTGCCCGTCGAGTGCCTTGCCGTGCCAGCCTTCCTTGTCCTCGAGCAACGACACGCCCCTGCCCTTCACGGTCTTGGCAACGATCACGGTCGGCCGCTCGCCGTTCCGCGCGCGGGCGAACGCATCATCGATCGCCGCGAGATCGTGGCCATCGATCACGATCGGATCGCAGCCGAACGCCTTCACCCGCGCGGTGTAGGCGTCGAGGTCCCACTCGAGCTCGGTCGGGCCGCGCTGCCCGAGCCGGTTGACGTCGAAGATCGCGGTGAAGTTGGAGAGGCGCTCGTGACCCGCATGGTCGAGCCCCTCCCAGATCGAGCCCTCCGCGAGCTCGCTGTCGCCCGTGAGCGTCCACACGTGGTAGGGCGCCGCGAGCACGCGCTTGCCTGCAAGGGCGACCCCGACGGCGATCGGCAGACCCTGGCCGAGCGACCCGGTGGCGACGTCGATCCACGGGAGCACCGGCGTGGGATGGCCTTCGAGGCGGCTTCCGAGCTTGCGGAACGTCATGAGCTCGTCGTCGGTGATCGCACCGGCCGCGCGGAAGAGCGCGTAGTTCAGTGGCGAGGCGTGGCCCTTGCTGAAGATCAGGTGATCATTCGCGGGGTCCTTCGGCTTCGCCCAGTCGTAGCGAAGATGGCCGGTGAGGAGAACGGCCATCAGATCGGCGGCCGACAGCGACGACGTCGGATGGCCGGAGCCCGCGGCCGTCGAGCAGCGGATCGAGTCGGCGCGCAGCTGGCGCGCGAGGGCCGCGTTGAGATCGAGGTTCCAGCCCGCCATGGGGTGCCCTCCACGTTGATCGCGAAACCGAGGCCTTCCCAGCGGTCGACCGCGGGCCAGAAGAACGTGAACCGGATCGGGGCTGCCTGGCCGCTTCGTCAAGACGGTACTGCTGGGCTAGTGAGTTGTCAAACATCCGAGTCCTCAGCGCTTTGCCCTGAATCTCAACGTCCACTTTACATGCCCAAGCAATAAACAATTTCTCGACGGCGGGTACGTCATCGAGGCTGGCCGGCCTGCGCTTTCGGCGGGCCACACCGCCAACGCGGGCCGTGCTCGAGGCGCTGGTCCAGCGCATCAGCAAGCGCGTGGGCCGGTATCTGGAACGACAAGGATGGTTGGTGCGCGACGGCGAGCACAGCTACCTCAACATCGCCGAGGGCGAGGAGGAGACGGCGATGGACCCCTTGCGGGGGCATTCCATCACCTACCGCATCGCGCTCGGTCCAAAGGCAAGGACGCAAGGCGTTCTGAAAACGCTATCGCGACGGTACTACCCACGTCGTGTTCGAGCCGCCGGATTTCATCGCCAGGCTGGCGGTCTTGTTCCGAAGCCGCGGGTGCATCTCACCCGGTTCCACGGGGTGTTCGCGCCCAACAGCGACTGGCGGGCGCAGGTGACGCCGGCCAAGCGTGGCCAGCCCGACAGCAAGCAAACGGACAAATCACCCGCCGAGCGTCACGCCGCGATGAGCTGGGCCAAACGCTTGAAGCGCGTCTTCAACATCGACCTATGAACCCTGCGGCGGGATGGTGAAGATCATCGCCAGCATCGAAGACCCGGCCGTTATCAAGACCATCCTCGACCATCTTGAGAAGAATACAGCCGAAGCACCGGCCACGCGCGGCTTGCCACCGGCCGCACGCGTACCACCCCAAGCCAGCCATCCGGGCCCGACGGATCAAGCGCTTCTCCTCATCCTCTCGGCACGGATGCCGCGTCGTCCAACTCGGGTCCAGGAAGTGGCAGCCGGCATTCTCTTTTTGGCGGGTCCTTCGGCGAGCTTCATCACAGGTTCCGTGCTCGACGTGAACGGTGGCTACCTGGCGTGAACCCTTCTCTGCGCGACTGGTCCCTATCAAACTTTTGTTCCAGGTGACCGATGGCGGGAGCCCACTGTGCTCGCCTATCGAGGATCGAAGCCCCCCGCGCAAAACATCGCACGACTGGCTCGCTGCTCATCTCCGACCTGAGGCTTCGGCGAACGACTGCTCTTCTCGATTTCGACTGGCTGCAATGGGTACGCGCCACAATCGGTCTTCCGCAAGTACAAGAATGAAGACAGTTGGACGGCGCGACTGAGCCGGCAACTACACGACAATATCGGCTCGCCAGACTGGCCGGTGCTGGAGGAGGTTGCGGAGAGTTCCACGTGGCGCCCACCACATACGCCGGCGACTCGTCTCCGAGGGAACGAGCTACCAGGGGATCAAGGACGAGCTGTAGCGCCACGCGGCCATCTACCATCTGTCCAGCAGCGCACTGAGCATCGCCGAGATCTGCGGCTTGCTCGACTTCCAGGAGGCGAGCGCTTTACCATCGCGCCTTCAAGAAATGGAGCGGAGTCCAACGAGGGGAATACCGTTGCGCCAAACGCGTGCGCTGAAGGCGGCGAGTCTGCGGTTTTCGCGCTGAAGTCGAGCGCCCCCAGGGCAAGAAATTCGAGACAAAGCGCTTGCATCGCGGCGACGATTCCGTCCACGAATGTGGCCATATCCATTTGCATCCTTTCGTGCGTTGATGTCACGACTCGGGCATCGCTGTACCTATTCGTCAATGGACATGCTTCCACACTGGGGATCGCGGTCGAAAATTCATACTACCGCTCCTTCATTGATCGAGGCTCGGATGGCCGTCGCGCTCGTGCAAGGGACGCAGCAGATGCCGAAGGATGTACCTTCCAACCTGTCGGCCCTGGCGCGCTGCGCCCTCCTGGTCGAAGCGGTAGTGCACGCCGCCGAACATGCGCGCGTCATCGACATCGTCGGTGATCTGCTTCCAGCTCGTGTAGTGCAGCACCACGTCGGGCACCAGCGGGTGCGTCAGCGTGATGGAGTGGCCATGCGTGCCGAACATGCGCTCGAGCACGCGCCGCGCCGCGGCGCCGAAGCCGGCGGCCCCCGACGGATAGCTCGGAAACGGCGGCGTGAAAACCAGCGGCATCCAGTTCGCGTCGACATCGGTCTTGCGGTTGCCGTCCTTGTCGCCGGCCTGGATGGCCGTCACCGGACGCCAAAAGTTGTAGAAGTACTTGGTGTCACCGCGACCGCGGCGTCGAAGATCGCGATCCCGAGCAACGCGAAGATGCGCGCGTTTCCGTGAGCGTCTTGCCTTGCGCCTGGCTAACCTGGCGCGCCGCCGAAGGGTATTGCTCGGCTTCGGCGACTTCGTAGAAGCGCGCGACGTCGGTCCGGTCCTGCGGACGGTCGCTGCTGTCCACATCACCGATCCTCTTCACCTCGTTGTAGTCGCGCGCGTACCTGCCGCTGCGCAGCGCGGGCGGCGGACTGAGGCGGAACTGCGAGCCGTGCCTGATGCCGAACGGCGTCACCTGGCCCAGACCCGGCCGGAACGCGGGCGTGAAGTCGGGCGGCGTCGGTCGGTACTGGCCCGGCTCGGTTCCCGGTGTATAGGACGTGTCGGTGTTCGAGCCGTCGTCCGCGCGCTTGGCGAGCACTGCCAGCGCCGCCGCCTCGCCGACCGCGATGCCGTCGGTCTTCGCCTGGCCGTCCGCAACCTGCGCCAGCGACGCGGCACGTCTTGCGTCGAGATCCGTTGCGCGTTCCGGATGCAATGACGCCAGCGTGCGATGCGCCGCGGCGATGCCGCCGCTTGCGGCGATGCGCCGTGTGGCGCGGTCACGGTCCCGAGATAGGGCTCGTAGTCGCCGACGATCGAATTGACGGCGTGCCCGAGCGTATCCGGAGAAACGGGTCCGGCGTCGCCTCCATGACCGTCGTCTCCATGATGGCGTTCCAATCCGTGACCGCGTCGGCATGCGCACCGCGTGCGCCAAACAGGACAAGGGTTGCGACGATCGCGCCGCCGGCTCGTTTCCCGATCGGCCAGGCTTTGGGTTGCCGATTCGTGGCGGACTCTGAGATTGCAAAAATAGCGTTCATGGGAATTTCCTTGTGAAAGATGAAAGAGCGGAGCGGTGCCTTCACACGGCTTCCTGCTTTGCACTACCGGTCAAGCGCGAGCGCGGTGCGCAACGCATGCAGCAGCGCTTCGGGCTGTTCGATGGGCGGGTCGTCGCTGGCGTTGTCGATCACGTGCAGCGGCCAGCGGTAACGGGCGCTCGCGGCCTCGGCGATCGTTAGCGGCGTTCCGCGGTCGTGACGTCCCCAGATCAGATTGACGGGAACGGCGATTCGCGCGAGGTCGGCCGGCGCCATCGCCGGCAGCCCGAACTGCTGCATGAGCGCGTGAAAAGCACCCTGCGCGCTCGGCATGCGAGCGCGGTCGAGGTTGTACGCAGCGAATGGCTCCCAGCGCTGACCCATGCGTCGGCGCAAACCGTCGAGATCGAATGCGCAATGCCGCCACAGGCGCTCGTGCGTGTGCTCGGTCGGTTGCGCAAGGTAGTCGTTTATCGCGAGTCCGAATTCAGGCGCTGGGTCGAACGGTGTCAGACCGAACGTGTCGATCAGCACCAGCCGGCTCACCCGGCCGGCGTGCTTGAGCGCGAAGCGCGCGGCGATTGCGCCGCCGAGCAGTTGACCGACGAGCGTGGGCGGCGACGCGCAGGTCTGCTCGATCAGTTCGCCGAGCCACGCCAACACGCGTTCGGCGTCCAGCGGAGCATCACCGACCTCCGATGCGCCGTGACCCGGAAGATCGGGCGCGACTACGCGATGCGTTGCCACGAGTCCCGGGATCACCCGCATCCAGTGCGCCGCATAACCTCCTGGGCCATGCAGCAGGATGAGCGGCGGGCCATCGCCGCCTTCCAACACCGCGGTCGAGACGCCGATAAGT
>JALZID010000286.1 GCA_030860485.1 Pseudomonadota bacterium
GGCTCGACTTTGAACTCCAGAGGGACCATCACTGTTACGGGCACCCCCACCGTGATGGTGCTCGCATCGGTTTGATTTTCGGAAGCGCTGCGGTCTTGTGTGGTGGTATCGCTTTTCGTGGCGGCGCCCTTTCCTTTGTCTTCATGCGTCGTAGCAAGCACTCCCGCGCAAGCGAAAGCGTACGAGGCCGCGAGGATTGCAGTGATTTTGAGTTTACGTCTGTTCATGGTCATCTCCTATTCAAGGTTAACATCTAGTGGATTACGCAGCCTGACCGGCTGCTGAAAAGCCCTCATCCATGCATCCCGGATTGTCGATAGTCAGGACAGCTTTTTCAGCAAACGGCCGTTATGAATACTCCCCTCTCCCTGGGGGTCTTGGGGGGAAGGAGGGGCATGGTGAAAAGCCCTCCGGCCGGCAGCTAGAGGCGGCCACTCATGCCTCTCCTGCGCGGACCTCACGTGACCGGTGTACGTTCCGGTGGCGCAGCCGAAAGGCCAGGACCATCAGCAAGATCCCGAAAAGCATCGAATAGGCACCGATGATCCATACAACGGCGAGCGCGCCGGCGCCGGGGAACCCCACGAGGAGTACGCCGAATACCACCGAAGCGATACCGCCCAATCCCAGCAGCCATTCCCCTTCGATCTCCTTACGGAGCTGCACGGCGGCGACGATCTCGCAAATGCCGGTGACGATGGCCCACGCTGCAATGATATACAGCAAAACCAAGGCGGTGATCCCGGGCCAGACGAACGCCATTATCCCCACGATGATGCCGGCGACCCCCTGCAAGAGAAACAGCCACCAGCGCTTCTCTCGCTTGTCCGAGCGCACCGTCGAGACTATGCTGAAAACCCCGTCAAGCAGCGTATAAACGCCGAACATGAGCACCAAGACGAATAGAGAAATCCCGGGCCAGACGAAAATCGCGAGACCGAAGAGCAGCGCGCAAAGACCTCGCAGGCCCAAAGCCCACCAATTGCGTGCCAGTGTATCTGTCATATAAGCCATGCTAGTCCTCCCGTTCAGGGGCCTTAACGGCAAGTTCTTTGAATGTACGCTGCGAAGTGCGCTCGTGAGCCACTTCACTTCGCCACCATATACACCCAGACGCTGCCACGCAGCACATGCAAGAGCAGCGCTGATTCCTCCCTGTTCACGAGCTCATAAAAGTCTTTCAGCTCGGGCACCGCTCGTTGGTTCACCGACGTGATGATGTCTCCCGGCCGCAGTCCATTGCCCATGCCCGGCTGTCGCGTTCCAATGCGCGTACCCTGACGCCTTGCACCTCTCCGTAGGCCGGCGCATCCCGCGGTATCTTCTCAAATGTCGCACCGCCGAGCCGCGGATTGGTGATCTCGCCTGCACGAGCGGTCGTGGCGGTCTCCCCGGCGAGGTCTGCGGTCACTGTGAGGCGCTCTTTCGAGCCGAGCAAACCACCCTTTCGCACGATGCCCAGAGAGATCCGTTCGCCGACTTGCATGAGACCAACCGTGTTCCTCAGATCACTGGCGCTGCGTACCGGCCGGCCGTTCACCGAGACGATCACGTCGCCCGCTTGCAATCCCGCCTTTTGCGCTGGCGTATCGTCTAGCACATTCGCGATCACGGCCCCTTGTCGGCCTTCGATATCGAACGCCTCGGCCAACTCGGCGTCGAGATCTTGCAGACTGAATTCCGAAGTAACCG
The DNA here is from genome assembly GCA_030860485.1 of Pseudomonadota bacterium. NCBI lineage: Bacteria > Pseudomonadati > Pseudomonadota > Pseudomonadota bacterium. Next base: position 1,693 of record JALZID010000286.1, read on the forward strand.
CGTCGCACTTTTCCATGCTTCACGAGTTGCTCCATGACCTGACGGGCCATGTTGACGGGTATGGCGAAACCGATGCCGATGTTGCCGCCGCTGCCGCTAAAGATCGCGGTATTGATGCCGACGAGCCGCCCTTTGAGATCCACCAATGCACCCCCGGAATTACCGGGGTTGATGGCCGCGTCGGTCTGAATGAAATCCTCGTAACCTTCAATGCCGAGCCCGCTTCGACCGAGCGCGCTTACGATACCGGAGGTAACGGTTTGCGTCAGGCCGAAGGGGTTGTCGATGGCGACGACGGAATCGCCCACCCTGAGCTGACTGGAGTCTGCCATCGGTAGATCGGTCAACCGCTCCGCGGTGATCTTGACCACCCCGATATCGGTCTCCGGATCGGTGCCCACCAGCTTGGCTTCATAACTGCGACCATCGCCCAATTTCACCGTGATCTGATCGGCATTGGCGATGACGTGGGCATTCGTGAGGATGAGACCACGCTCGGCGTCCACAATAACGCCAGATCCGAGGCTTTGGGTCTTGCGTTCGAGCGGACTGCCCCGGGGCGCCGAAGAAATCGCGAAAAAAGGGATCATTGAAGAGCGGATTTCGCTCGGCGGGAACGCGTCCCGCGGTGGCGATATTCACTACCGCCGGGGTTACCCGCTCCAGCATCGGCGCAAGGGTCTGCATGCCTTGCCTGTCCGAACCGCTCTGCGCAACCGCTGCGCCCAAATACGAATCGCACAGGATAGAAAGGATCACAAGTCTTGCGATCGCCGGCTTCCATTGTGATTCCAGAGCTACGTTTCGGGCCGTAGCCAGTACCATTTTGTCTCCTCGCTACTTCGACTGAAGGCCTTCCACACCGCGAGGCATGCCTTGCTTGGCGGGCCTGAACGGAAATCGTTCTGGTGAGCCTGCACTGCAGGGCAGAAGATATTTACCTACTAAATAAAGAAGGAGGCCTCAAACGATCCCGCTAGGTTTTTAGTATTCGATGGGTTAATCGACCTCACACGACGATAGATTCGGTCAGGAACCTCCTACGTACCGCGAGGCACGAAGCGTGCCTAGCTGACCGGTGACCCAATACACCTTAAAATCAAACGGATACCAAAGTACACGCATTAATCGCAGGATGCAAATATTGCAGAGCGGACGTAAAGATTACCGGAAAGCACGCTCGCTGAGGGTTGGTGGAGATACGGCAGCTCGTTTTATCTTTCTCCAAACGACGCCGGTAAGCTTTACGCGTTCCACGGTAATGCTTACCGACAGTGTAGTTCGTCGCCGTGGCGTAGAAATAGAACCCTTGGATCCGACTCAGTAGACAACCCCTCTTGGCCTTCACCTGCCCGAGACGCCACCTGGGCCAAGACCCACGACAGCGCGGTGCAGGAGTACGGCGAAGTTGCGCGCGCTCATCGCACCGCGTTTGCCGCGCTGAAACATTGCTTCGAGAAGCAGGGCGACCGCCGGGTGCCGAAGGAGTCGAGAGGTCCCTCCGGTCCGCGTGGCAGGCGGGGTGGCAGGAAAGCGCGCGAGGGCGAGACCTTCGACGGCGCCAACTTTTACGGCAGCACGAAGGACGAGCTCTACGAGCCCTCGCTACCGACAATAAAGGCAAGCGTCATCTTGACGATGACCCGGCCTTGTTGCTACGTTCCACGTTGAAAGAAAACAGGGGCTTCCGCGCTTCCAGGGTACGAATGTACGCGCCCACATTCACCGCCTATCCTCGAAGGTTCCCGCCAATCCTTCCAGTGTATCGGCGATCGCCGGAACAGTGTCTATCTACAGTGTGGCGGCACCTTGACGATCATCGCCGCCATCGAAGATCCGCCGTGATTGTCAAGATCCCACGCATCTCGGCTTGCCCATAAGAGCACCGCCGCGAACACCTGCGCAGGCATTCGCTCTCTTCCGCACGGCCTGATCGCTGACCGATACCCCCCTCCAATCCACTCCATCTCCGTGACCCGACACTCCCCCTTGCCTGCACTCCCTTAAGACACCATAATGCCCCGGTACTTGGCGAACCCAGTCGCCCGACAGCCCGATAATTCACCGATTCCGGCCCGACACCGCGCAACGTTTGACAGCCTACCGGTCCAGTCGTATCTTCGCTCCTGAGGAAAAAGGGCTTTTGAAATTCTAGTCTCAGACGACGCCCGTGACCCACCGATCCCGGATTCCCTGGCAAGCGGGGTTGCAACCGACGGCGAGCAGCTGCGGTGGTCTATACGTTGGCCGCACTGCAGGGCCAGTACGTACTGGCGCTTCTGATCATGGGTGGATACACGCTCGCGCGTTCGTGGTGCGGGCTGCTCGATGGCTAACGCCGGGCCACCTTCGACAACACGATCCTGCTTTGGCACTACGCAGTCGCGCAGGGCCTGGTGGCGCTGCTGCTCGTGCACGGCTTCCCCCGGACGCTGGCATGATGAGAGCGCTCACTGGAGCGACCGCTCAAGCGGTGACATGGCGCCTCTGGGTCGGGCCGCTGGTCTGGGCAGCGCACTTTCTCGCGATCTACGCGTTCACGGCGCTCGCATGCGCGCGCAACGTCGCGGCGGGCTGGTTCGGCGTTGGCATCGTGATCTGGTTCATCGGTGCGGCAACGCTCGTCGCGGCTGCCGTGTTGCTCTTGACGATCGGCATTGCCGTGCGCGATGGTCGGCGCTCCGCATCTTCGCCGGAGCCGTCACCGTTCGTGCATTGGCTTACCGCCGCCATCGCGGGTCTGGTGCTGCTCGCCGTCTTGTGGGAAACGCTGCCGGTTTTGCTGGTTCCGGTCTGTTCGTGAGCAAGGTGGCCGCGTTCACGGGGACGGCGGGTCATCGAGCCGATTGAGCGATTGGGGCGAGGCAAGCTGGGCGGGAATCGCGGGCGCGGTCGCGGGCGCTTGCGCGCGAGAACGGCATGATCGTGCCGCGCATCGCCGCGTGAGAGAGATGTTCGGATGAGGGAGATTTCGCTCCCGCGCGATGCCGAAGTCGCACTTGTGCTGCAGGGGGGCGGTGCGCTGGGCGCCTACCAGGGGGGCGCATACGAGGCGCTCGAGGGTTGGCACGCGCCCGAATGGCTCGTCGGTGTTTCCATCGGCGCCGTCAATGCGGCCCTCATCGCAGGCAATCGGCCCGAGCGTCGGGTTGCACGGCTGCGCCAATTCTGGGAGCTCGTCTCCTCGGGGATCCCGTTTCCGGCGCCGCGCCATCAACAGGCGCGCGAGGCCTTCAATCAAGCGAGCGCTGCGCTCGCCGCGACGGTCGGCGTCACGGGTTTCTATCTGCCGCGCTTGCCCCCGGCGATGTTCCATCCGCGCGGCACGCCGCCGGCCGTTTCACTGTACGACGCGGCGCCGTTACGCGATACGCTCGCGCGCTTGGTCGACTTCGATCTGCTCAACGACGGCCGCACCCGCCTCTCCGTCGGCGCGGTGGACGTGCTCACCGGCAACTCGCATTATTTCGACAACCGCGACAAGCCCATCCAGGTCGAGCACATCCTTGCGAGCTGTGCGTTGCCGCCGGCGTTCGCGCCGGTGGCAGTGGACGGCCGCTTCTATTGGGACGGCGGCATTGTGTCGAATACGCCGCTACAGCACGTCCTCGATATGCGGGATCGCCAGTCGCTGCTCGTGTTCCAGGTGGATCTATTCTCTGCGGAAGGGCCGCTGCCGCAGGACTTGCCGGAGGCGCTGCAACGTCAGAAGGACATTCTTTATTCGAGCCGCACGCGCTACGGCACGGCCAAGGTGGCCGAGGAGCAGCATCTGCGCCGGGCAATGCGCACGCTCGTCGCCAAGTTGCCTCCCGAGCTTGCCGATGGGCCCGAAGCGCGCGTGCTCGCCGAGGCGAGCACTTGCGATCGGCTCGACATCGTGCACCTCATCTACCGCCATAAGCCTTATGCGCTCGCATCGAAGGACTACGAGTTCTCGCGCGTGTCCATCGAGGAGCACTGGCGTGTCGGCTGCGAGGACATGCGCGATACGTGCGAGCACCCGGAATGGCTGCGCCGCCGCGAAGTCGACGACGGCGTGATCATTTACGATCTGTTTCGGCCGAGTGCCTGACGCCCTCGGTCATTCATCGACAAGAGCCATGGCCAAATCCAAGAAAGCCGTCTACGCCGCCATCATTGGCAACCTGGCCATCGCGGTGATGAAGTTCGCGGCCGCTGCCCTAACAGGTAGCTCGGCGATGCTCTCAGAAGGCATCCACTCGCTCGTCGACTCGGGCAACGGCGGGCTGCTTCTGTTGGGGATCCGCCTCAGCCAAAAGCCGCCGGACGCCGCCCATCCGTTCGGTCACGGAAAGGAGCTGTACTTCTGGAGCCTGATCGTCGCGGTGGCCGGCTTCCTGATGTACGAGAGCAAGAGCCTTCTCGTGGGGGAGGGCGCCGACCCCCGTACGCTCGCGAGCGTCAGTGCGCTGGCAGAGGCCGACCCGGCCGTGGAGAGGATCGAGCGTCCCCTTACCATGCACTTCGGCCCGGACACGGTCTTGCTCACCTTGAACGTCCGGTTCCGCACCGACGTCTCGGCCTCGGAGGCGGAGGCCGCGGTTCTCCGGTTGGAGAAAGCCATCCAGGACGAGCACCCGGAGATCGAGCACATCTTCATCGAAGCCCGATCCCTCGGCACCCGCGGGCAATCCGGCGATCCGGTCCCTCGGCACCCGCGGCCAGTCCGGCGATCCGGCGAGGCCAGGGTGCGGACGAAGCCGCCCGGATCAGATCCGACGACCGCAGCCGAAGCCCCCTACGACGTGATCGAGACGATCCGCCGGGCCTTCAGCGAGTTCTTGGCCGTGCCCTCGCTTATGATCGTGGGCTTCCTCCTGCTGGCCGGCGGCTCCTACGCCATCGAGGGCCGCATCGCTTGGCTTGATCCCGCTCGGGCGGTCCTGGAGGCGCGCGTGTTCGCCGACGCTAAGGCGACCGCCGACCTGCTGAGCACCATCGCGGGCGGCATCATCACGGTCACGTCCATCACGATCTCGCTGCTGCTGCTGGCTCTCCAGCAGGTCGCTGGTTCGCTGACCGCCGAGGTCTACGACCAGTTCCTGCGCCGCCGTCACAATCAGGTCTACTTCGGCTTCTTCGTGGGTCTCGCCCTGTACGCGCTCGTGATACTGGCCACGGTCAACGAGGGGTTCAACCCGGTCTTCGGCGCGACCCTGGCCTTCCTCCTCACCGGCATCGCCCTCTATCTGCTCATCGTCCTGCTCTACACTACGATCAACCAGATGCGGCCGGCTGAGGTCATCGACGAGATCCACCGTCATACCCTCACGGCCCGAAAGCGGCAGTTGCGGTTCATCCGCAGGACGCGGCCCTCGGTTCGTCAGGGCGGGGCCGGACGGATGCCGGTCACTTCGATCAAGCAAGGATACGTGACCAGGGTGGATCTCGACCTCCTGGAAGCGGCGGCGCGCGAGGCGGGAGGTGAGGTCGAGTTCGTCCTCCTGGTTTCGATCGGCTCCTACGTGGCTTTCCGAGACGTCATCGCCGAGGTCAGGGCGGAGACGCAGGCGCAGGCGGAGGCGCTCGGAGATTGCGTTTGCGCGGCGGTCCGGCTAGAACGGCAGCAGAACCTGCTCGCCGACCCGGGCCATGGGATTGGGCAGCTCGAAATGATGGGCTGGACTTCCATCTCCACGGCCAAGTCCAACCCCACGCCCGGGCTCCTGGTGATCCGCAGCCTCCGTGATCTGCTCGCACGATGGGCGGAGAAGAAGAGCGACGCTCCCCCCGAGCCGTCCGCGCCGGTCGTCTACACCGACACGGTCCCCGCGGCGCTCATGAACGCCTTCGAGTCTCTGGCCGTCGCCGCCACGGAGTCGATGCAGCATCAGAGCTTCGCGGAGATCCTGCGAACCTTCTCGTCTCTGTTCCACCGCCTGCCCACGGACCAGCAGGCGCGAGCGGAAAACCTCATCCTGCGCATCCTCTCGGGACTCGGCGACCTCATCCTGACCGTCCGGTTGGAAGAGGAGCTTTCCGCGTTGGAGACCGCGCTCTTCGATGGCGGAAGAACCGAAACAGCGGCCGCAGTCCGAAAGGCGCGCGACACCCTGGCGCGCTCCGTAGGAAAGGTCAACTCGCGTGCGACCCGGTTGGCGGAGGGAAAGGCGGGCTCGTGAGTGCCTTGGAGGCCCGGGTTCCGAGCAAGGGTCGGGGTGCCCGACGACGCACCTCTTCGCGGCTGAGCACGGTGGGCAGCTGTTTCTCGGGCTGGCATGGATAAGCTTAAGGGTATGCCAGTTGCGGTGCAGGACGTGCTCAAAGAAGAAGCGGATCCCGCGATAACAGATCCGTAAAGTGGCCGCTGACCACTGGTCTACATTTCGCCGGTGTAGAAAGTAATGTTATAGATCTTCCTCGGTGACGAGCTCAGGGGTTTTATGGTAGAACTCAACGAGCATGTGCACAGCACGGCTGTAAGCTTCTTGCTGAAGAGCATTGATTGACTCCTAATACCAATCTTTCATCATGGGCGTCTCCTGTCGAAATGGGGCTAAAGGGCGACGGCCGATCAACCGCCGGCAAAGCGCATTGTGACAGCCAACCTCAATGAACCGAATCTGCCGCGTAGCGGTTTACTTGGACCAAACGCTGCACCTGGCCGGGGCCGCATCACGGCTTTTCAGGTTCAACGTCCTCACCGGCGGCCCCGCAGCTTTCAACACCCGCTCCCCTAGGGCGCCGAGCGACGCATGGGCCGATTGAGCGATTGGGACGAGGCAAGCTGGGCGGGAATCGCGGGCGCGGTCGCGTGCAGAATCGCCGACGACCAGATTCCGGGCCGCGCGGCGCAGATGTCCTTTTATTTCTTCCTCTCCGTTTTTCCCATACTGCTCATCCTGATGGCGGCGCTGGGCCTGTTCCTCGATGCGCAGTGGCTCGTGCGCGATGCGATCCTTGAGCGCCTGGCGTCGGTCGTGCCGAGCTCGATTGTCCGTGTGTTCACCGGCCTGCTGGATCATCTGGCAGGTCAGTCCGGGGGGCCGTTGACGTGGGGCATCCTCGTTGCGGTGTGGGCGGCATCGAGCGGGATGGTGGCAACCATTCGCGGTCTTAACAAGGCCTACGCGGTCGCGGAAGAGCGGCCGTGGTGGAAGCGCCGTCTGGTCGGGCTGACGCTCACGCTGGTGCTGATGCTGCTCACCGCGGCGGCCATGCTGCTGCTGGCGTACGGCGTGCCGCTCGCCGAGGCCTTCGCGCAACGCATGGGGCTCGGCTCGGCATTCGTGCTGGCGTGGCAGATCGGACAATGGCCGGTGATCTTCGGCTTCGTGCTGCTCGCCTTCGATCTTCTCTACCACTTTGCCCCCCACCGCCCGCGTGTGCGATGGCAATGGCTGCGCCCCGGTACGCTAATCGCGATCGCGCTGTGGCTTGCCGCCTCGCTCGGACTCAAGTATTTTGTGGCGAACGTTGCAAACTACAACGTCGCCTACGGGTCGCTGGGAGCCATCATCGTGCTGCTACTCTGGTTCTATCTCACCGGCATCGCCATTCTGGTCGGCGCCGAGATCAACGCGCAGCTTGAAAAGACCAGGCGCGGTTGAGTTGTCAACGATCAATGCCATAAAGGAACAGGGATGGATTTACGAGGGCATTCACGAGGTGCTCAACCTGATCACGCTGCAGCACGGCACCGATGTCGTCTTGGCGGTCAAGGCGCGTATGACGGAAAACGTCTCGGCGATCGCGATGGTCGAGGCGATCAATAGCTGCGAACGCGCGTTGCGCGCGACCTTTGCGCAAGTGCGCTGGCTGTTCTTCGAGCCCGATGTAAAAAAATGAACTCTATGACGGGGGAATGCATGAACACGCAGGATCAATACACGCGGCGCGTCATCGTCGCGGCTTCGATCGCCGCGCTCTTTTTTATCGCGTGGTGGTTACGTTACGTACTCATCCTCCTGTTTGGCGGCTTAATCCTCGCTACTGCGCTGCGAGCCGGCGCTGGGCGTATTGCCCGGATTCCCCGGTTGCCTGAACAAGGCGCGCTCGCGCTGTTGGTGGTGGGACTGATTGCACTGTTGGCGCTGTTGATCTGGCTGGTCGGTAGCCGCATCGCGATGCAGTTCGCAGAACTTCGCACCGCGCTTCCGCAAGCGCTCGCAACGGCCAGAGAATGGCTGCATGCTTCCTCGTTCGGCTTGACACTGCTCGATCTCTACGAGTCGGCGAAGGATGGTGGCGTACCCTGGGCGCGGGTGGCAACCTTCACGACGGTGGCCATCGACGGCATCCTGAACGCCGTATTGATGGTTGTTCTGGGGCTTTACCTGGCAGCCTCGCCAGATATGTATTACGAGGGACTGTTGCGGCTGGTTCCGAAGAACGCCCGGCCGCGCGCCGAGGTTGCACTTTCCGCCGCCGGCCTGGGCCTGAAACGGTGGCTCTTTGGCCAGATGCTCTCGATGAGTGCCATCGGAACGCTCACGGCGAGCGGCCTTTATCTGCTCGATATGCCACTGGCGTTGTCCGTGGGCCTGATTGCGGGCCTGTTCGCGTTTGTCCCCTTTTTCGGACCCATCGCGTCCGGCATTCTTGCTGTGGTGCTCGCCTTCACGCAGGGACCGCAGCAGGCCTTGTACGTGGGCATTCTCTGTCTCGGCATCCAGCAAATCGAGAGTTTCGTTCTGATGCCGCTGATTCAACGATGGACCGTCGCTCTGCCGCCGGCGCTCGGATTGGTGTCGGTGGTTATTTTTGGACTGCTGTTTGGCGTGATGGGGTTGCTCTTCGCGACGCCGCTCATGGTCGTAGTGATGATCTTGATTCAGAAGTTATACGTAGAGAACGACGCTCAGCCCTTTTAAACGTTTGATTACGCTAAACCGGCCGAGCCGGAACCAAAAACACGCTGCATCCCTTCGCTCGTGAGCCCGTAGAGATGCAATGCGGAAAAACAACCGGCGGCGCTGAAGAAATGCGCTGCTTTCCGCTGCTAACGCGGCCACTCAGGCTTGCGTTTATCGAACCACCCTAGATCGCACCTGCCCGGGGTCCGCCGCTGTGGGAGCGGCCGGTGCCGAGTTGGTCGACCAGAGCCTGCAATGGGACGATGATGATCGACAACTATATTTCCGGATTCCTGTGGAAGCTGATGCGGCAATGTCCGCACGTCGTGGCGGGTTTGCGGTGCTCGTGGCCGAGATATAGCCTTCGGCGATCGCCCAGCGCTTGTGTCCGATAGAGTTCATCACGTCCCCTTTTTTGTCCTTTGTGCCTCGCGCCGCTCGCACGCCGTTACCAGAAAAATGTCGCTGCAACCGTCGCCGCGAATCCGACCACAAGCACACCGATTGCAACCCGCAGCGCGTGCATCGTCATCCATGCCTGCACGCTGCGGTCTTTCGACAAGGTGTCAAAGCGGCCATGCGCGCCGGCATCACCGGGCACTGCGTTCCACAAATTGATCGTCCGATCGTCACCGACCGGCTCGTCGGACATCTGGCCCGAGTAACCCTTGCTAGCCAGGTAGTGATCGAGAAATCCGGGCATGAATTTGTTCGCCCAGACCGCTTTGACAGTCGGCAAACCGACATTGACTTCGCGACGGCGCTGATGTGCAGCCCAGACGATCGCGCGCGCCGCAACCTCGGGCTGAAAAATCGGCGGCACCGGTTGCGGCTGGTGCGGCATGCGCGTCTTGCACCAGTCGAATTGCGGGGTGTTGAGTGCCGGCAGTTGCACCATCGTCACATGCACATGGCTGGCGTCGTGCAGCAATTCGCTGCGCAGCGAATCGGTGAAGCCTCTAAGGGCGTGCTTGGCCGCGCAGTACGGCGCCTGCAGCGGAATTGCGCGATACGCGAGTGCAGAGCCGACTTGCACGATAACGCCATGGTTGCGCGGCAGCATGCGTTTGAGCGCAACCATCGTGCCGTAAACGGCGCCAAGATAAGTCACGTCGGTAACGCGTTGGAAATCATCGACGGTCGCGAGCTTGATCGGCGAGGCCACCGTGACCATCGCGTTGTTGATCCAGATGTCGATCGGCCCGAATGCCTGTTCGACCGCCGCGGCTGCGGCTTCGATCTGATCGTGATCACTGACGTCGGTGGGCAGCACCAGTGCCCTGCCGCCCATCGCTTCCACATCCTTGCGCGCGCCTTCCAGCCCTTCTTCGCTGCGCGCGAGCAAGCCGATATGTGCGCCGCGCCGCGCAAACGCCTGCGCGGTCGCTCGGCCAACGCCGGCGCTGGCGCCGGTGATCACCACCACTTCGGGCGTGGCACGTTTGCTCATGCTTAGATGATGTAGCGGTCCCAGCTGCCGTAATGTTGACGCACCGGCCCGCGCGGCAGACTCAGGCCGATCATGAGCACGCTCGCAATGACGCTACCCCACGCTGCGGGGGCGCCGGCGCCACTCAATATCCACGGCGCTGCGATCAGCCACACACCGAACAGGACGTTGATCAGCCGCAACGGCCGCCCGACTTCGGCCATCGCAGTGATTGCGACTGTTATCCCCAGCGCGCCGATCAGATGGTCACTGTCAGCCATCGCGCCGGTGGTCCCGAAAATGATCCGCGTGAACATGAGCCAGACGCCGAGTGCGGCGACAAGCATCAGCGTCCATGGCAAATTGACGCCACCCTTGAGCATGCCGGCAAGAACGGTCAGCGGCGGCGCGTCGAAACCCCGCTCGCGGTCCTGGCCTTTGCTTTCCTGTGCTCCGCCGCGCCAGAACGTCGCCCAGAATGGCTTGCCCTGGCGTCGGCTTTGCGCCAGGAATTGAGCGGTCGCGAGGACCTCGTCGAGCGTGTACGGAATCATGATGACCATCGCGCCCGCGGCCACCAGACACAGCGTGCACCACGTGCCGATCACGATCGGCTGGATGATGATGAACAGAAGGCTGATGCCGCCGAGCGGCACGATGAGGATGCCGAAGATAACGACCATCCACGGCATCGTGCGCCAGCGCCGCTTGTCTCCCATGAAGCCCATCAGAACTTCGAGCATGTAGGCGATCGCGCCCAGACCGGCGTCGGCTACCGGCCAGGCACGCGACACGTCGGAGCCGATGATGGTCATCGTGCCGCTGCCGAAAAACGGATCCCAGACGCTGGAGATGTGCCCAAGCTGGTAAGCCGTCAGATAACGCGAAATGAAGAAGCCGACCAAGGCGAGCGCAATGAGCGGCGCGCGCTGCAGCCAGGTTGACGGGCTGTATTGCCAGCCGCTCGGAATATCGGCTTGGTCCATTAACGCGGCCTTGCTCATGCCCGGCATCGCCGGCACCAGTATTGCGAAAGCGATAACCAGCGAGCCGACCAGCGTGTGGTTGGCGTAAGCGGCGGCGCTCGGTGCCCAGAACACCAACGGCGCGATCAGCAACCAGACGCCCGCTAAAGCGTTCGCCCATTGCGCCCAGCCGCAGCGGCGCGAGACAGAGAGCAGCCCGAACAGCATAACCAGCGCGCCGCTGATGACGTCGCTCCACGCCATCAGCATGTTGCGCGTGGATATTGGCGCCAGATCGCGCTCGGCGCTGATGCGCAGCAGTCCACTCACGGCCGACTGCGGATCCGTATCGAGGTAGCCGAGCGTGAGCGCACTTGTGATCAGCCAAAGCCCCAGTCCGACATTGGCGAAATGCGCCCACAGCGTCATCTGCCGCTGTTGGTCCCGCGCCTGCTGATGTTCGCAGTCTGCCATGTGAACGCTCGTCACCGACTGACCGCCGGTGGACTTCGGATGCCCGCTTTCTACGGTCGCGACACCGTGACTACTCGCCATCTCGGTAGGTGTCGCCCACTTTTCCGAGCTTGCGTTTTTCCGCGATGGGCTGGCTTGGGCCATACAGGTGGCCACCGAAGCCGTGGCATATCATCGCAACCGCTCGAGCCCAGTTCTTTTGGTCGTCACGCGAACAGCTGCATCACCGCCACCGAGATGACGGGAATCGAAACTTCCATTTGCAGCGAATCGGCGACGAGCCAATTCACTTCGCCCGTGTCTTCGACGAAGGACGGGATCTTTTCCATGCCGCCCTCCTTTGCATAGGCATCGTGCATCAGGTCGACCAGCCAGCTGCGGATGACCGAACCGTGCCGCCAGCATGTAAGCATAAAGGCAATGTATCGAGCGATTCGCGGTAGCGCTCGAGCAGCTCTATGCCCTCGCCAATCGCCTGCAGCATGCCGAACTGGATGCCGTTGTGGACGAGCTTTACGAAGTGGCCTGAGCCGGGTGAGCCGGCGTGGACGTAGCCACCTTCCACGGCCAGCTCCTTCAACATCGGCCCGATCCGCTCGACCGCCTTGCGTTAGCCGCCTACCATGAAGCAGGCGCCGCTACGTGCGCCGTCGACGCCGCCGCTGGTACCTCGGTCGACCAGCTCGATGCCGCCCGGTTCAAGCCTCTTTTGGCGGCGAATCGAATCGCCCCAGTATGAATTGCCACTGTCGACGATCACGTCGCCCCGCTCGAGTTGACCGGCGAACTGATCGAGTAGCGTATCTACCGCCGAACCTGCCGGGATGTATAGAAATACCGCGCGTGGCGCGGAACAGCTCCTTCTTGAAGTCCACAAGGCGCTTCGCTTCGATCACGCCCGCTTCAGAGGCGCGTGCAGTGGTCCACGTTGTTGGTACGGAATCCCGTCCGCACCAACTTCTGGAAGAGATAGGCCTCCTCGTTGCTGCCCTTGGCCGAGCCGAAACCGGCGAGCGCGTTCGGCCCCTTCTTGTCGCGGATGCGCTTGAGCCCGCTTGCCGCGAAGTCCAGGGCCTCTTCCCAGGTAGCCAATCCGTGGGTGAGCCGTGGCTCGGGTAGTTTGCTCAAGTGTGTGATATAGCGCGAGTTCCGCGATCCGGAAGGTGCGAAAGCCGTACGAATTGCTCATGGTGACTTTGGCTGTTCTTCGTTCATGCGCCCATGCTTGATCGTCAGTGCGCGCGGTGTTGATGCCGAGGACCGCGATCTCCTCGTCACGATGAAACGGCGCGAGGTAGTCGCTGATATAGTGTATAGCGGCGGTAGTTGGCGAGCGGGCGCAAGAAGCGCGCAAAGAGATTGTACAGCGGCAAATGATGATTGCCCGGCACGACGATCCACCGCGCGCAGAGGGCCTCTAGAAACGCCCTCGCTGCTTTGAACTGCCCGCTTCGCGCGCGCTCGGTCAGATCACCCGAGACCGCCACGAGATCAGGCCCGATCCCTTTCGCGGTCTCAATGAGAGGATGGACAATCGCGTCATCGATACTACGCCCAAATGCAAATCCGACAGATGAACGGTAGCGCGCATGGGAAAGCTGCGTCACGCCACGGCATTATCTCCTTGACGATGTTTAATAGACAGAATGAGCCGCTATCGGCGCCAGCGCGTTAGACGACTGAAATCCGTTCTTTCATCTCGATGGTGCCCCCCTGTCGTAGCGGCCCACCAAGCGCCTGCGGCGCCGGCCAACAAGGAGGCCGCGGTAAGAAACGCCACCAGAATTCCGAGCTTTCGCGCAGCCTCAGCGGCGGCCTTGGCTTCGTCGCTGAGCCGTCGGGCAGCGGCAAAGGCCTCATCTACACGGGCGGCTGCTTCTTGCTGCGACAGGCCGGCGCGGGATGCGACGACGTCCACGAGGTATTGCCGGTCAGCAGAAGGCAAAGCTTCCGAGCCGACGTTGGCCGCCAATACACGCCCGATCTCTTCCGACGATACCGACTCGTTGGAGCGTAATAGGCGATCCGCGGTCAAGCTCAAAGGATCGACCTTCTCCATTGCTTTGCCCGCGACCTCTGCCGTTACAGTTCCTGCGACTTCCGCGCCCGCTTTGGCAACACCCAGTGTCGCACTGGTCGCAAGGTATGCCCCAAATAGCGTAGCCAACGCCCATACAACCAATCCATGGACGCCATCTCTAACCTCGACCTCATGATCCGTTACGTCGGCGATGCGTCTGCGCATGCGGCCAGCGAGATATCCGCCGGCCATCAGGCTGGAGACGATCACCCATAACGTCCACAGACCCGTCGCGATAATGAACCCGATTCGGGACCAGCCTTCCCCCGAGTATGGCGACGCTACGCTCAGCCCGATGGCCGATCCGAAGGTCACCATAACAAAAGCAAACGCGGCGCTGAGGAGCGCGCCGGCAAGTATGGCAGGCCAGTCGACATAGGCGGGTATTCCCAACGCGTTCGAGCTGGTGACTTCGTCAGGTCTCGCTGCAGGATTCATAGACAGATCTCCTTTTGGTGGTGTGATTGCGCACTGCTCAGCGCGTGCTGAGGAGTTACCGGATAAGCCGGTCAACGCAGCCCCAGAAAAGATAGGATTGCTAGAATCACCACGATCGCACCTATTAGATAAATGATGCCGTTCATGAATGCTCTCCCGAAAACATAATGATCGCTGGCGCCTGTAGATGCGCGCTAAAGTCTTCCGTTCTTTAAACTGGTTCTTTAGATATGTCCACGCCGACCGTGATTTTCGTCTCGTGCTGCCTTGCTTCGTCTCGGTTCAGGGGCGAGCAACGGATATGCCATAGGCTTCTGTTCCCTGCTATCGCCTTAGCGATCCACCACTTGCGGGTAGGGCGCATCAGAATGAAATCCCATTATTGCGAGGCGGTCAGGTAAAGATTACCGCTGCCCTTGTAAACCTTACAGCGAGAGCCGGGGTCAAGCGCCGCTGCGCGCGAGCATGGGAGCGTAGGGTCCTTGTAACAGGGCAGCGGTGTAACAGGGCAGCGGTCTCGCAGATAATAGTTCGGCGGCATGTTCATTCCGTACATCACGTCCTGAGACCATCTCCTTAGAGCTAAACAGTTCGTGGGAAAAAGGGGCTTTCAATGGATGATGTGAAGAAGAAAAAAAGATCAACACGGATACCCTCAAAGTAGACGACCTCGATGAGTTTCGTGAGGATGGATCTGGAGAACATCGCACAACTAATCAGGGGCTGCGCATCAATGACAATCAGAACTCCCCTAAAGCGGGTGAGCGCGGTCCTTCCTTACTCGAGGATTTCCATCTTCGTGAGAAGATTACCCACTTTGACCACGAACGTATTCCCGAGTGGGTGGTTCACGCGCGTGGCGCCGGGCCCATGGCTACTTCCAGGTTTACCAATCGCTAGCTAGCTCAACGCGCGTAAGGCGGAAAGGTAGGGCGGAAGCCGCTTCTTGGCGTTCCGCCGTATGGCTGCCGCCAGACGCGACCCGCGCGGCCGATCGCCCTGCAGGCATTGGCTTCCGCCCTGCGCTCAAGCAGCCTGTTTGATCTGCAACTGCACTGCTAAACCTGCTCGAGCAGCCAACAGCACCAAGGCATCCAGGCTGAACTTGTCGATGCTTCCTCGTAATAAATCATTGAGCCGCGGCTGCGTCACCCCAAAATGCCCGGCTGCCTCCTCCTGCGCCCACCCCCTTGAACGCACGAGCTCCTGAAGCTCGATCATCAAGGCCGACCGTATCTTCATGTTCTCCGCCATCTCCGGAGAATCCTCCAGGGCGTCCCACACGCTCACAAATGTCTGCTGAGTCATGCTGGTCTCCGATAGTCCCGCAACCGCTTCCTCGCCAAGTCCAAATCCGCTCTAGGCGTTCTTTCCGTCTGCTTTTGGAAAGCATGCAACACCAGCAAGCGATCTTCTCCCCCCACCCGTGACATCTGAGGCGGACACGCCCCCCATCATCGACCCCTTCCGCGTCTTCGCGTACCGGCAGAACCTGCCCGCCCGCGGCAGGCCGACGACGAGCCTGCCGTCCGGCCCTCGTGGATCCAGCGCCTCATGGTCGCGTGACCGTCAACGCTGGACGGTATCCGCCCGCCGCGCTTATCTGTCCACGGTCAGCAGGTCGTCCACACCCACCTTGAGGATCCGAGCAATCGCGCGCAGCTTCGTCACAGACCCCTGCCGTTCGCCGCGCTCCAGCATCGCGATATAGGACTGCCGCACACCGGCAGCCCCTGCGAGCTGCCCCGGGGTAAGGCCACGGTATTCCCGCCATACCAGCATCGGGTTCTCGCCCTCCACCAGGCGATGCACGATGTCCAGAGGAAGCAGTTCTTCCTCACCTACCGCCAGCCTACGCTCGAACTCCTCGATCGCGCGCGCATCCTCGGCATCCTCCGCTGCCTCCACAAGCCGTAGGTAATCCCGATACGGGATCACTGCGTATTGAGGCTTCCCGTTCGCCTCAATGATCTGCGCCTTCGCGTTCATTTATAGACACCTCCGCGGATTGCGATCCTGATGATCGCGACGACCAAGCGCTTTTCGTCGAGAGTATAGACCCGCCGCCAGTCTCCGACCCGCACGCGATAGCCGTGCGGATGGCCTTTGAGACGCTTCACGTCACCGCCTCGCGTGGCGCACGCGCAAGCTGTGCGAGCTTGCGTTCGATCAGCCTTCGGGTACCGGCCGGTAATTGGGCCATGGTCTTCGCCGCAGCTCGGCTATAGGCCAATTGGTACACGGGGCCATATTATCACTTGCCCTCCACAGGTCGCCCGACTCCAACCCCCGGTTTCGTCCCGCGACCCGGCCTACCGCACTCGGATGGCCGCGCGAGACGCTTGCAGGCGCTCGATGCGCGGGCGAAGGCCCACTCCGATCGATCACCCGCGCATCCGGTTCCAAACACCCGGCGATCACAAGACCCTGGTCAGCGCCGCCATCGCGCCGACCGCAACCACCATCATGGTC
>JALZID010000287.1 GCA_030860485.1 Pseudomonadota bacterium
CCACCCCGAACGAGCGCCGCCCTCCACCGGACCGGTATCCCGGGCCCAACCCGACCCGCCCAACGCGACCTTGCACGTTGCACAATCGCATTGGCCTTATCAACCGTCTGGAATTACTATCCACCGAGCAGGACCGGTGCGCGGCGATGAAGCAATTTCTCGCCGCGGGCCCGCCTGGCAAGCGGTCACGGGATATTCAGCCGACGATAGCATGGGAACCGCGCTGATCGAACGCCAGCAAGCCGAGGCCGCGCTTCGCGACAGCCAGGATCGGTTGCAGCGGGTGCTCGACGCCCTACCGATGGCGGCCTATACGTGCGATGTGGACGGTTTGATCACCTACTTCAATGCGTGTGCGGTCGATCTCTGGGGCCGCTCCCCGCGCTTGGGTGATTCCGAGGATCGCTTCTGCGGTTCTTTCAGACTGTTCCTACCGGATGGCAGCCCACTGTCCCACGACCGGTCCTGGACGGCGATTGCGCTCGCCGAGCGGCGCGCGATTCATCGTCAAGAGACCGTCATCGAACGCCCCGACGGCAGCCGCCGGACGGCCCTGGCCCACGCTAGTCCTCTGTACGAGCGCGCCGGACGGCTGACCGGCGCCGTGAACGTCCTGGTCGACATCACCGAGCGAAAAGCGAAGCCCTGCGGGAAAGCAACGAGCGCTTCCAGTTGGTTGCCCGCGCCACCACCGACAGCGTATGGGACTGGGACATACGCCGCAACACCTTTCGCCAGTACAACCACTTCGATTCATCGATCGGTGAACGCTCGACCGGTTCGGGGGAGATACCATGGACCGAGCGCGTCCACCCGGACGATCGCGAGCGCGTGATGGACGGCGTCTTCGCGGCGATCAAGGGCGAGAAGAACGACTGGTCCGACGAGTACCATCTTGACCGCCGTGACGGTAGCTATGCGCAGGCAGAGGACCGCGGCTTCATCATTCGCGACGGACAGGGGCGGGCGGTGCGCATGGTGGGCGCGACGCTGGATATCACCGAACGAAAGGTTGCCGAGGCCCGCATCGAGGCACTGGCAGGGGCTCAGGCGCGCCATCGAGCGCGGGGAATTCCTCTTGCACTATCAAGCGCAGATCGACCTCGCAAGCGGCACAGTCATGGGGGCCGAAGCACTCGTGCGTTGGCAGCACCCCGAGGGCCGGCTCGTGCCCCCTGGCGAATTCATTCCACTCGCCGAGAACATGGGTTACATCGGCGCCATCGGGGAGTGGGTATTGCGTGAGGCCTGCACCGAAGCGCTCCGGTGGCCCCCGGCGCTAAGGGTTTCCGTGAACGTCTCCGCGCGCCAGCTCACCCAGCCGGATTTCACCGCCACGGCCCGTGAAATCCTCGAGGAGACGGGGTTGCCCCCGGGCCGGCTCGAAATCGAGATCACCGAATCGGCCCTCATGTCCGATCCCGCGCGGGCCATCGCCACGCTGGAGGAGTTGCAAGAACTGGGGATACAGATCGCCATGGACGACTTCGGTACCGGTTATTCGAGCCTCGGGCAGTTGAAGCGACTGCCCCTGCAACGGCTCAAGATCGACAAGAGCTTCGTGCAGGACGTACCCGACGACCCGAATGAAGTCGTGATCGTGGAGGCGATCCTGGGGCTCGCGAGGCAACTCAAGCGCAGCGTCGTGGCCGAAGGTGTGGAGACCGAAAGCCAGCTCGACTTCCTACGGAAGCGTGGGTGTGACGAGGCACAGGGTTATTTGATCGCCAAGCCGGTCCCCGCCGCCGAATTCCGCGCCTCGTTGGGCGGATCGACTGCGCCGCTATTGAAATAGGTGAGGCCCGGGCACCATCGGGTAGCCAGGGGCAGGGAGGTGCTTGGCGCGTCGGGAAGGCAACGCGAGATCCCAGTGGATTCATTGACAAACCCTGAGAGTTCCGTGGTGGCCGAGCACGAACCGGCCTGCGCCGTCGTCGCGCGTGTCGCCGAGCAGATCGGCCGCGCGCTGGTAGGCCAACGAGCGGTCGTCGAGCACGTGCTCATGGCCTTGTTCGCGGGCGGCCATGTGCTCTTGGAGGGCGTGCCGGGGCTCGGCAAGACCCTGCTCGTGCGAGCGCTGGCCAAGACCTTCGGCGGCGCCTTCGCGCGCATCCAGTTCACCCCCGATCTCATGCCCTCGGATGTGACCGGCCATGCCCTCTATGACCTCAAGTCGCAGGAGTTCCGGCTGCGCAAGGGGCCGGTGTTCACCCACCTCCTGCTCGCCGACGAGATCAACCGCGCCCCGGCCAAGACCCAGGCCGCGCTGCTCGAGGTGATGCAGGAAGGCCAGGTGACCATCGAAGGCCGGACCTTCGAGCTGCCGCGGCCCTTCATGGTGCTGGCGACCCAGAACCCCATCGAGCAGGAGGGTACCTATCCGCTTCCCGAGGCGCAGCTCGATCGCTTCCTGCTCAAGGTGCTGATCCGCTATCCGGAGGCCGAGGAGGAGACCCACCTGGTGCGGCAGGTCACGGCGAGACAGGTGGGCGATGCGCTCGATATTTCTCCGGTCGAGACCGTGATCACCGCGGCGGCCGTGGAGTCGATGCGGGCGCGGGTCGCGGACATCGGGGTGGACGATCGCATCGTCGATTACGCGGTGCGCCTGGTCCGCGCCACCCGCGAATGGCCCGGGATCGCCCTCGGCGCCGGGCCCCGTGGAAGCATCGCTCTGGTACGGACGGCACGTGCGGCGGCCGTCCTCTGCGAGCGCGACTACGTGATCCCCGACGACATCAAGGCCGTGGCCCTGCCCGCGCTCCGCCATCGCATCGCGCTCTCCCCGGAGCTCGACATGGAAGGGAGTAGCGGCGACGACGTCCTGCGGGCACTTTTGGAGAAAGTCGAAGCACCACGGCACTGAGAGCCTGTGAAAAAATCGTCGCGAGCAAAGGTAGGCAGCGCTTCATCCTCGGCGCGCCCAGCAGGGCCACTCCCTGGAAGATCCTCAATTAATCTCCCTGGCTTCGCGGCCGAGCGCAGCAGATTTTTTCCCAAGCTCTGAGGGCATAAGCATGCGGCCCGCTCCGCGCCTCTTCCATCTCCTCTGGGGCTGGATGGCACTGGCGCTCATCGCGGTGCTGGCCGCGCGGCACTGGCCGGGGGCGATGGACCTCTGGATCGCCACCGGGATCGTGATCCTCATCCTCTGCGCATGGGATATCCGGGTGCTCTTGCGCGAACCCTCGCCGGCGGTCGTCCGCGGTCTTTTCACCTCGCAACCCGTGGGGGTATGGCGCATCGTCCGGTTGCGCGCGATCAACCCCACGTCGCGAGTGCTCCGCGTCACGCTCTACGACCACCATCCGCCCGTCGCACGCACCGAAGGGCTGCCGATGCGTCTTTACATCCCGCCCGGCGGCGAGAGCGCAGCCGATTACCGCATCGTCTTCGAGGCGCGCGGCGAACAGGTCTTTTCGCGGATTGACACGCTCGTACCGGGCCCCCTGGGCTTGTTCCTCCGCCGCCGGCTCTTGGCCCTACCGCACACGGTGCGCGTCTATCCCGACTTCGCGGCGGTCGCGAAGTACGCGCTCTTGGCCACCGATCACCGCCTGAGCCGCATCGGGATCCGCGAGCGGCGCCGCCGCGGCGAAGGCCTGGAGTTCCATCAGCTGCGCGAATTCCGGGAAGGCGATGTATTGCGGCAGGTAGACTGGAAGGCCACCTCCCGGCTGCGCAAGCTCATCTCGCGGGAGTATCAGGACGAGCGCGATCAGCAGGTCCTGTTCCTGCTCGATTGCAGCAACCGCATGCGCGCCAAGGACGGTCCGCTGTCCCATTTCGACGAGGCGCTGAACGCCCTCCTCTTGCTCGCGCACGTGGCGCTGCGCCAGGGCGATGGCGTGGGCTCTGTGTCTTTCGGCGCCGAGGCACGCGTCATCGCCCCGCGCAAGGGTCATCGGGCCTTGAACGCCCTCCTCGAAAACCTCTTCGATCTGGCGCCGGGGCTGGCCGCGCCGGACTATCGCGCCGCGGCGGGGATCGCCTGGCGCACCACCTCCAAGCGCTCGCTGGTGCTGTTCCTCACCAACCTGCGCGACGAAGACAGCGAGGAGATCCAAGCCGCCGTCGACGTCTTGCGCCGCCGCCACCTGGTCCTCGTCGCGAGCCTGCGCGAATCCGCCGTGTCTGAGATCCTGACCCGCCCATCCCAGGGCTTCGAGGCCGCGCTGCAAGTCGCCGCCGCCCACCAATATCTCAACGCTCGGCTGCGCACCCTAGAGGCCTTGCGACTCCGCGGGGTCGAGGTCCTCGACGTCGAACCGCCGGCCCTGCCCGTCGCGCTCGTCAACCGCTATCTCGACATCAAGCACAGCGGGCGCTTGTAACGGCCGGCCGTGCTCACCGGCCGTCGATCTCCGGCCAGCGCGCGAGGAGGGCGCGGGCGCAACGCTCGGCCTCGTTCAGGAGCACTGCCGAACGCGGCAGCGCCACCCCCTCGGCCCAGCGCTCGAAGGCCGTGACCTGCCCGCTCGCGAGCAGCGCATCCACGCCGCGGCTCGGCCGGCTCGAGCGGCGCCTCGGTACCGGTAGGAGCCCGGTCGCGGCACCGACGCTCAGGGCCTCATAGAGCATCGATACGCTGTCCTCGGTGACCCACACCGTTCCCGCCTCGGCGAGCGCCGTGGACAGCCATTCGGGCCCGGTCTCCTCATGCGGCACGAAGGCGCAGTTGGGAACCGCCCCAGTAGATGGCGATGCCCCAGTAGATGGCGATGCCCCAGTAGATAGCGACGCGCGGAGCAGATGGCGGGTACACGCGGGGGTGCGGCGCGAGTCGGCGATCCGCCACGCGACCATCGGGTGTGCATCGAGGATGGTGCGCACCATGCGCACGAGCGCGGGGCCGTCCCAGCGGTGATGGGACGAGGGCCCGCCCACGAGGATAAGCCCGATCCCCGGCCTTACGCCGTCCGAGGCCCGCACGGTATTCAAGACGCCCTGCGTCACGAGCACGTTGTCCCGAAGCGGTGGACGGTCGTGCTCGGGGATAAGGCAGAGGTCGAACCAGCAGAGCGGGAGGCTCGGCTTCATGAGCACGACCGCCCGGCCCCCACGGGCCATGCGTGCGGCGAGCATCGGCAGGTGGGTCGCGTGCCCCGCGCCGATGAGGAGCGCGGGGTCCGGTAGGCCCTGACCGGGCCTGAACCAGGCCGCGATCGTCGGCCACAGGGCCGGGCGCCCCGCGCCGCGCCCGTTCAGCTCATGGCATTCGAGGGCCGTGAGCCGTCCGAGTGCCCGAATGAGGCCGCGGCTCTGGTTCTCGTGTCCCGGCTTCCCGTCCGACAGGCACCACACCACTGGCCTAGCCATGTCGAACGGCGCTGGAGCTGCGACAGGTCGATCCGCGACTCGGGGTTTGGGAATGAATCTACCGCCCTCGCACCCGTCGCGAACGAAGGGAGGTCGCGCTTCGAACGCAACGCGAGATCCCGAGCGCAGTAGGGTTTTCACAAACTCTCAGCGAGACGTGCGCCGCTCGACCAGGATGAAGTCCGCGCCGCAATAGGGGCATTTGGCTTCTCCGGTGCCCTCGATGGGGAGATAGACCCGCGGATGCGAGTCCCAGAGGCTCATCTCGGGCAGCGGGCAGTGCAGCGGCAGGTCCGCATCCGTCACCTCGTAGCGATTCCGATCGTTGGGCGTGGCCTTCCCCGCCGCCCGCGACGCTGTACGCATGCCCGTTCTCAGCCATCCACCAAGGTCACCCAATCGGGGTGCCCCTGGCCGCGCCCGTGCACCTGGTCGAAGTACAGCGACTTGAGCTGTTGGGTGATGGGACCCGGGCCGCCGTCGCCGATGACGCGGCCGTCCGCCTCACGGATGGGCGTGACCTCGGCCGCGGTGCCCGTGAAGAAGCACTCGTCGGCGATGTAGACCTCGTCGCGGGTGATGCGCTTCTCCTTGACCGGGACGCCGATCTCGGCACACAGCGTGATGATGGAGTCACGCGTGATGCCCTCCAGGGCCGAGGTCAGATCGGGGGTATAGAGCACCCCGGCGCGCACCAGGAAGATGTTCTCGCCGCTGCCCTCGCACACATAGCCCTCCGGATCGAGCATCAAGGCCTCGTCATAGCCGCAGCGCAAGGCCTCCTGCAGGGCCAACATGGAGTTCATGTAGTTGCCGTTCGCCTTGGCCTTGCACATGGTGATGTTGACATGATGGCGGGTATAGGAAGAGGTCTGGATGCGGATCCCCCCCTCCTGGCCGGCGGCGCCGAGATAAGGTCCCCAGTACCAGGCCGCCACCATCGCGTGGGCCTTCAGGTTGTCGGCGCGCAGCCCCATCCCCTCGGCACCGTAGAAGACCAGGGGCCGGATATAGGCGCTCTTCAAGTCGTTGTCCCGCACCACCCGCCGGCACACCTCGGTCAAGGTGGCGTGGTCGTAAGGCATCGGGATCCCGAGGATCCGGGCCGAGCGGCAAAGCCGCCCGATGTGCTCGGCCAGCCGAAAGATCGCCGTACCCCGCCCCGTCTCGTAGGCCCGGATCCCCTCAAAGACCCCCATGCTGTAGTGCAAGGTGTGGGTCAACACATGGACCTTCGCCTCCCGCCACGGGACCATTGCCCCATCCAGCCAGATGAGCCCATCACGATCCGCCATCGTCATCGCTAGCTGTCCCCACGCCCACGTCCGGAATCGGCGCAGCCATCCGGCCCGCCTGACCGAGGCCGCTCGCCGCGTCGCATATTGCACCACAAATTGGATACCGGGCATACCACTCCGGCCGCGTGAGATCGGCAGGTCCCCCCGGCCGATCCCGGCCCGCATTCCGCGAGCCGATGTCGGGATCCGGTCTCTGGCGCGACCCGGGGGAAAACGCCGGCCTCCCGCGCATTGGGACCCCTAGTTTCGGGGGATCCATTTCGTTCGAGTTGCTTGCACCAGGCGTTGGTCGAGGCTGCACCGATGGGGTCATCTAACACCAGGGCACTCATCCAAGATTCGAAATGCGACCGGTTTAGCATGACCGTTACGGATCGCCGCATCCACGCGCTAACCAAGCCGACCATTTCACACGGTCGAGGATTGACATGATGCGTTCGAAGCCGTGATGGCTCCCGAGCTTACTGCTCGATTGGCGGACCTGATCGCGCCATAAAAAGCCTCGACGAAATCATCCAGAGCCATTGCCTGGCGGAGTAATTTTTACGCAATATTCGTGGGGTCCCACAGTACCTGACATCCCTCGTGACGACGAACAATCTCCACTCGACCTCCGTAAGGCCCACTGAGAAGTGGCCGCCGTGCCAGATCCCGGACCAGCCGCGGGCCTGAACGCCCACGGTCAGCCGGGTCCGCTCAGCAGCAGGGGCGGGAGGAACGAAATATCAGTCCTCTTGAGTGCTGGGAGCTCCGGATCGCTCTTCGCGTGGATCGAAGTCCTTCTCCCAGGGAGGACCGCGGGCGGCTGGGGCGATGCGCGGTGCCTGGGTGGGCTCGCCGAGTAGGCGAGGATGCGCGTGATCGAAGTCAGTGACGAAGGCGATCAGTCGCATCGGCTCGCGACAGCGGGGGCACCGCAGCGGGAAGACTTGCATCCTCGGCGCGCCAAGCAGGCCCATCCCTGGGCCTGGCTAATTTGGGAGAAGGCGGAGAAATCGGAATTTCCTGCCAAGCGAACGCCGGCGTAGAAAGATGCATGCATCCTACGACGCGGTCGCCGAAGAACCCGGCGGGCACCGCACCGTGGTCGTGGAGTTTTCCTCGCGCTCGTTCGTCATTTTTTCGGCCCTGCGTAGCTCACGCGCCAAATGCATTCGCCGCCGTCGTCGGTCACGAGCAAGGCCCCATCTTTGGCCACCGCGATGCCGACGGGCCGGCCCCAGACATCGCCCTCCGGCGTGACGAAGCCGGTCAGGAAGTCGATGTATTCGCCGGTCGCCTTTCCGTTTTCCGTCGGGATGTGGATGACTTTGTAGCCGGTGCGGCGGGTGCGATTCCAGGAGCCGTGCTCGGCGGCAAAGGCGTGCTGGCGGTACTCAGCGGGGAACTGGCTGCCATCGTAGAACGCCAGGTCGAGCGACGCGGAGTGCGATTGGATGAGCACGTCGGGCGTCAGAACTTTTCCCTTCAGGTCCGCGTGCTTGCCCGGGTGCCGCGGATCTTGATGACCGCCCATGTAAAACCACGGCCAGCCGTAAAAGCCGCCCTCCTGCACGCGCGTCACGTAATCTGGCACGAGGTCGTCGCCGATCTCGTCGCGTTCGTTCACAGACGTCCACAGCTCCCCGGTTTCCGGATGAATGGCGAGCCCGACGGGATTGCGGATGCCGGTCGCGAAGACGCGCCCGTTTTTGCCGTCGGGATCGTACTCGAAAATGCGGGCTCGATCGTTCTCGGCCTCGCCGTCATCAACGTTCGATTTCGAGCCGACGGAGACGAACATCTTTTTTCCGTCTCGCGAAAAGACGAGGTCGCGCGTCCAGTGGCCGCCGCCCGTGAGTTGTCCGCCGCCCGAGAGCTCGACGAGTTTCTCCGGCTCGCCTTCCGCCTTCGTCTGGCCGCTGCGGTACGGCAGCCGCACGACCGCGTCGGTGTTCGCGATGTAGATGTGCCGCGGCTCCGGGCCGGGCGGGTGAAAGGCGATGCCAAACGGCTGGTTCAAGTCACCGGCGAAGACCTCGCTCAGCTCCGGCTCGCCATCGCCGTCCGCATCGTGCAGCACGCGCACCCGGTCGGCTTTGCTCTCGGCGACGAAGAGATCGCCGTTCGGCGCCGCGACGATCACGCGCGGATTCTTCAACTCGCGCGCGAGCTCTTCGACTTTGAATCCGTCCGGCACCTTCGGCCACGCGCCCTCGGGGCGCTTGACGAGGTTCGGCTTGTTCCTGGCGGACTCCGCGGCGTTCGGCGCGGGAAGATCGTTGAGCGTCAATCTCCGCCGCACGCCCGGCGCGTCGGTCGTCCAATCGCCCAGCGCCGCTTTGCCGGTGAGCACCTTCACTTCGGCCGCGTGCGGTGAGCGGTCCGGGAACAACAGCATGAGCGCCAGCAACGGCCACAGCCGCACGAAAGCGCGCGGCCGGCCGGGAGTGAGCGTGGGAGTGCGGAAGGTTATCGTTTTCATCTTCCCCGTAGTTCGCAGTGGAACCAGAGCGTGGTCTTTGCCAATCTTCTTGGGCGGCGCAATACGCGTTCAACCAATGCCCTTTCCCCAGATCATTCGCCGATCGTGGCTGGTTGCGCTCCTCGCATCCCGGAAGTTCGCGACAAGCGGCATGCTCGCGGGCGGCGGAACGGTCCGAAGTGCTTTCTGACGCTTTAGCGCAACCCGAAAAACGACAAGACAGCGATGATGATCACGATTAAGCCGACAATGTAGATGATGTTGTTCATGAGCTTACTCTTCGCGTGGGTTAAAGAATAGGAGGTTCAATGCCCTTTTGCAACGCGTAATCTCGTCGGAGGGGCTGGGCGAAGGATAGGACATTCAACGCGGTTTTGCAACTGGTACTGTTACGTCGGACGGGCCGGTCGGTGATTGGGTGGTCCGCGTGGCGGCGGGAAGGGCGTTTGGGCTGGCCCGGCCGGGTTGTGGGTGGCTGTCGGGGGCTTTAGGGTGACGCAAAGGCGAGCACCCGGGCGCCGGAAAGCGAGCCACCGGTGCCGGTCAAGTCACCTTGGCTGGCAGGATGGTTTGGAGTGGAACGGCGCCTACCAGCTCAACTTCCGACCTACTGAGTCTGTCGCCCGACCTCTAGCTAGAGCCGACCCGCTAGCCAAGCGACTGCCGTGTGGATGAAGATCTCGCGGCTTTGAATTTGGGTGAGCTCGTGCCCCTCGCCCGCGAAGAACAGGTAGTTGACGGCAATGTTCCGCGCACGAGCTACCGTCACGACCTGCTCGGCCTCGCTGACCGGCACGTTCGAGTCGTTCTCGCCGTGCACGACGAGCAGGGGGGCCCGCAGCACGTCGAAGCGATGGATCGGTGACAGCGCGCGCAGCAATTCGGCGTCGTGCACGGGGTGGCCGAATTTCGGATAGGCTGCCACCGCGATCCAGGGCTCGGTGTTAGCGTAAAAGGTGTGAAAGTCTGCAATGCCGCACACGTCGACCCCGGCCGCGAACAACGCCGGGTGGAACACGAGCGAGGCGAGCGTTAGATAACCCCCATACGACCTGCCGGCGCACGCGACTCGCCCGGGTGCTGCGACGCCGATGTCGATCAGGTACCGTACACACGCAGCCACGTCGGCGATGGCACCCCAGCGCTTTTCGACGTTATCGGCGTTGACGAACGAGTGACCGAAGCCGGACGAGCCACGCACGTTCGGAGCAAAGGCGGCGATCCCGCAGGCGGCGAGCTCTTGGAAGAGCGGATTGAAGACGGGACGTTCCTGTGACTCGGGGCCGCCGTGGAGGTGAACGACCGCTGGGCCCGGCGCGATCGGCGATGACCGGGGTCGGTAAAGCCAGCCGGTGATCTCGAGTCCATCGTCGGATCGTAGGCGCTCGAGGGTCGGATATACCGATGGCGGCGTCCATGCGGGCGCCTGCGAGGTGACGCGCGTCCAGGAACGAAACTCCCGGTCCCACAGCCAGACGGCTCGCGGGTGCGTCGGGCCTTCCAGCGTCATGGCGAGCCAGCGTCCATCGCGCGAGAAGCTGCAATCGTGCGTCACTGGCTCGGGCAACAGCAGCGCTGCCCGTTCACCGGTCGTGAGATCCAAAAGCTCGCAATCGCTCCGGCCCGCACAGTTCCACAGCAATAGCGCCGTGGCACCATCCGCGGTCAAAACGATGTGCTCCAGCTCCGCGTCGGCACGCTCCGCCAACACCGTGGCTGTCTGCGGCGCATCGGGCGTTGCGAGTGTGACGGCGAAGAGGGCGTACATCTCCCGGCCCGCGTTGCTGCGGACGTAGGCAGTCCTGGCATCTGGCGACAGCCGCCCAAGGTCGGTTGAGCCGATGCCGCCGTCCGGCAGAAGCTGTTCCTCTTCGCGGATCGGGAGGTTCACGGCCCATACGGTTCGTGCCCCGCGCGGCCCGCGACGCACGAGTGCGAAGCGGTTCTCGCGGTCCAGATCGAGCACGATGGGCTGCCCGCCCGACGCGACGATCTTGCGGCGGCCGGTCGCTGCGTCCTCCAACTCGGCCACGCCCTCCGCGGGCCGCGCCGTCGTCCGTGCCGTCGCGAGCACGCCGGGTTCGTGCGTCCACGGACCGAGGAAGGCCGCTCCCTCTCGGGAGCCGGTAACCTCATGCAGATCGCGACCATCCGGGCGCACGACCCACACTTGCGTCCGCGGCGAGCCGCCCGGCGCGAGGAGCACGGCCAGCCAGTCCCCGTCGACCGACCAATGCACTTGCTGCACGGGCTCGGGACCCGTGGCGAGGCAAATCTCCGTGCCATCGCGCCGGCTATGAAGCCACACGCGCGGCGCGCCGTCGCGGTCGGAGACGTAGGCGATGAAGGCGCCGTTCGGGGATAACGAAGGTGACCAAGCACCGGTCACGCTGGCGAGGCTGGGCCGCCTCGCGAGTGGATGCCGCAGCTTGCGCCGGCCCACGGCAGCTTTTTTCAGCGCCCGCCCATTTTCATCAGAGCTTCATCGTCTGCAGCCAGAGCTCGAGCAATCCGAGCTGCCACAATACGTTCGACCCCAAAGTCGACCTGGTCTCGTTCGGCGCCTCCAAGAGCTTGTGGACGTATTCGTCACGGAACAGTGACCGGTCGCGGGCGTCTTGGTTCGTCAAGGCCTCGCGCACCTTGTCCAGCAGCGGTCCCGAGAGGTGACGGATCCCCGGAACGGGGAAGTAGCCTTTAGGCCGATCGATAACCTCGGCAGGCAGCAGTGTGCGAGCGGCGTCCTTGAGCACGCCCTTGCCGCCGTGCGCGAGCTTCAGCTCCGGGGGGCACGCCGCGGCGAGTTCGACGAGTTCGTGATCGAGGAAGGGAACCCGGCCCTCTAAGCCCCAGGCCATGGTCATGTTGTCGACCCGCTTCACCGGATCGTCGACGAGCATGATCGTGGTGTCCAGGCGTAACGCCGCGTCGAGCGCTGTCGCCGCGCCCGGTTGTGCGAAGTGCTCAGCCACAAACCGACGACTGACGTCCTCGGGTGCTAGGTATTCGGGCCTGAGGATCTCGGCCAGCACTCGGCGCGGCCGGTCGAAGAACACATCGGCGTAGGCGCGCAGCGCTTCCGTCCGGGGCACGTTCGAAAGCGGCGGATACCAGTCGTAGCCGGCGAAGATCTCGTCGGCGCCCTGCCCGGACTGCACGACCTTAACGTGCTTGGCGACTTCTTGGGCAAGCAGGAAGAACGCGACGTTGTCGTGGCTGATCATCGGCTCGCTCATCGCGGCGACGGCCGGGTCGATTGCCGGCAAGAGCCGCCTGTCCTCGATGCGGATCTGTCGGTGGTCCGTCCCGAACGCCTTGGCCACGATGTCCGAATAGAAGAACTCATCCCCGCTTTCGCCGCCGGCGGCCTCGAAGCCAATACTGAAGGTCATCAGCCCGCGTTGTCCCGACTCGCCGAGTAACGCGACGATGAGACTCGAGTCGAACCCGCCGGAGAGAAGCACCCCGATGGGGACATCGGCGACCATGCGGCGCTCGACAGCGAGGCGCAGCTTGTCAAGCAAGCACTCCTGCCACTCGCTCGCCGACATCGGGGTGTCGGCTCTGGCGACCGAGGGCCGCCAGTACACGTGGTCGGTTTCATGGCCATCCGGCTGGACGACACGCACCGTCGCCGGAGGGAGCTTGCGCACTCCGTTGAGGATCGTGAGCGGTGCTGGCACCACGGAGTGGAAGGTCATGTAGTGGTGCAGCGCGATGCGGTCGATCGACGTGTCGACGCCGCTGGCAGCGACGAGCGCCGGCAAGGTGGACGCGAATCGCAGCCGCTTGGGTGTGCGTGCGACGTACAATGGCTTGATGCCCAGCCGGTCGCGTGCCATGACGATCCGACCGCTGTCCCGCTCGGCGACGACGAACGCGAACATCCCGAGGAATCTCTCGACGCAGCCCGTACCCCAGCGGTGATAAGCCTTGAGAATCACCTCCGTATCCGAGGTGGAGAAGAACCGGTAATCGGCTGTCTCGAGCTCGGAAACGGAGCTCGCGGTAGTTGTAGAGGCAACCGTTGAAGACGATGGACAGCCCGAGCGCGCTGTCGACCATGGGTTGCTCGCCCGTGCAGCTCAGGTCGATGATCGTCAGTCGTCGGTGGGCGAGCGCCAAGGGTCCTCGCTGCCACACGCCGCAGCCATCCGGGCCGCGGTGCTGCAGGCGCCCGCTCATCTTCTCGACAGATGAAGCTCTGCCGGCCACCCGTCAAACCGCAATTCACCCGCAAAGCCGCACATTGCCGGTTCCTGTTGTCCCCCTAATCTGCTCCATCCTTGATGTCGCTCCGGGTCTCATCGGAGCAGCCACGTGTCCTTCGCACCGCCGCCGCGCGAGGAGTTGACCACTAGGCTGCCGGACGGGGCGACGCGGGTCAGCGCGGCGGGTACCACGACCGGACTCGCGCCGTAATACACGAACATCCGCAGGTCGATGTGCCGTGGACGCAGCTTGCCGTCCTCGTACGTCGGGTGCGTGGACAGCGAGACCGTTTCCTGCGCAATCCACCGATCCGGTTGCTCTACGATGAGCAAGCGTGCGCGGGCGAGCTCCTCTTCGCTCGCTAGCGGACCGATCACTACGCCGAGGCCGCCGTACCCATCCAATGGCTTTACGACCAGTTGGTCGAGCCGTGCCAGCACCTGCGTTCGCTGTTCCGGGTCGGCGCAGTGGTACGTCGGAACCTGCTCGATCCGCGGCTGCTCGCCGAGGTAGTATTCGATGAACTTCGGCATGTAGGCATAGATCGCCTTGTCGTCAGCGACGCCGCTACCGAGCGCGTTGGCGAGCGTCAGTGTGCCCGCACGCACCGCTTGAACGAGCTGAGGCGCGAGCGGAAGCCCGTTGCCCGCCACCCGCTGCAGGAGCTGATCATCTATGCGCAAGTAGATGACATCGACGCGGCGCTGCCCAGACGCGCAGACGTGCCAGACGACGTCGTCCGCCACCAAGAGATCCGCTGGGACAACCAGCGGCACGCCCATTTCTTCGGCGAGCAGATGGTGCTCGAAGTAGGCGGAGTCCGCCGGCCCATCGCTGAGCAGGACGATGCTCGCCGGGTCGGCAGCCGCCTTGAGCGGCGCGGACTCGTGGAGCGCCTGCCGCAGCAGCGCCGGGGCTTGCTCCGGGTCCAAGAGATCGACCGACGCGGTCAGCTCCGGAAAGACGCGGCGTAGCAGGCGTCGATTCTGAATCGCGTAGGCGACACCGGACGGCCAGCGGACGTTGTCCTCGAGCACAAACCAACGCTCCTGACCGTCGCGGACGATATCAATGCCGCACACCTGCGCCCGTCGCACGTTTGGCGGCGGAGCCGCGCCCTCCGCGCGGTGGCCGGGCGAGCCGCTGACGAGTCCGCGAGGTAAAATGCCATCGTGGAGGATCGCGGCCTCCCCATAGATGTCGTTCAAGAATGCGTCAAGGGCGCGGGCTCGCTGCGCGGCGCCGTCCCGCAACGGGCGCCACTCCTCACTCGTCAAGACGCGCGGCACGAGATCCACCGGAAAGGCGCTTGCCGCCTCGTCGCCGGTGCACCGGAAGACCAAGCTCGCCGCAACCTTCTCTCGTTCGAGGAGCGCCTCGCGTTCCCGCAGCTCCGCTGGGCCCATCGCGCATAGCGATTCCAGCACTGTCGCGTGCACCGGGCGAGGACGTCCATCCGGCAGCAGAGCCTCATCATAGCCGGCCAATGCGTAGCCCTCGATGATCGGCAGTGACCCCGATACGCCCACTGACGCGCGCAGATTCAAGTCCCCCTCGACGCCGGGAGTCAAGGAGGTCCGCTGCCACGCGGTGCCGTCGCTCCCGCTCATGGCCCTATGTTACTAGTCGCAAGTTGTGCATGTGTCTTAGCCGTCCTGACGCTCCCGTTTCCCAAGCGCGAGTGACGATGATGACAGGAACGTGGTCGCGGCAATCTTGCGCCAGTCGCCGAGACAGCCGCTACGAAATCCGATTCCGCCTTTCGCTTCGCCTACGCTCATCCTAATCAGGTAATGTAATGAGTTTTGTTGCGGCAGGCCTTGGAAAGCGATTAATGTAATATTGTGCCTTAAGCGCACTTTAACGACGAGGCTCGCTAAGCAGGGATGAGACCTGTTCCTCTAGCTTGTCACAAGACTGTAGCACAAGCCGCAAGCCTTCTTGGATAGCGATTTCGGCGGTTGCGGTGGGTGTAAACGCTTGCGAGATTTCTTCTTCTGTAGTGTGGTATTCGTTTAAGAAGATGCGCAGTCTTGCGAAAGACTCTGAACTTTCGCCGCCCTTTGGTATAATAAACTCTAGGATCGAATCTAGGTACGCTTTTACTTCAGGGCTTTTGACTCCTTCAGTAACGGCGGCATAGAGAAGGTCGCCATCAAGATACTTGAAATCGGGCATCACAAGGCCGGTTCGAGTTAGCTCAAAGACCCGCGCTCCCTGAGCGGGCCTTACCGTCAAATGCTCTCGTGTTACCCGGTCCGCCGCGGTATAGACGAGGGTCGCGAGCGCTAGGATAATCTCCGGGTAGTTACTGTCTATCCCGCGCATCTCTACCGTGCCAATACCGTTGAGCCGTACCCGGTTCCAAGCCGCTTTCAGCAAATCCCCCCCCGCCTCTTGGAAGACAGCGCGCTCGACCCCGGCACGATCCATCGCCTCAAGCCAGGCATAGTAGCGGGCAAATTGCAGCTCGACTAATTCCTCAGTGCTGGCCGCGTAGGGCTGAAGGCCACCAACCGGCTGCAGATGCGTATAGGCGCCCTCCCAGCCAAAGGCATCACTGCCTCGATAACGAACCGTGTGGGCGGAGACGTTCATTCTCCGTCCTTCATAAAAGGGACATGCGCGTGAGAGTGCTATCATGGCCGGGTCAAGCGCAGTCGCCAAATTGTAGGTGTTTAGCAGCTCCTCTTGCGCCGCTTTGGGAGCGCCGTAGGCCACTCCCACACGCGCGTCCAGCGTCTCCTCAGGCAGGTCCAAATGCAGGTGCGTACCGGTGCATCGCCCGGCATGCAGAAACCTTTCGTATCCAACCGTGCGTACCTGTACATGATACCGCTGCTTGTTACGGATCATAGGCGTGATATGCAAAGGGTAGGTAGACAGCGGATAGAGTCGCAAATGCATCTCTCGCCCCACCCGCAAAGCCAGTCTCAGATTATTTAGATACTCGTGTGCCAGTTCTCCAAGCGTATAGACGGCGGGCGTATTGATCTCGATCATATGCTTAACCCACTCAGGGGCAAAATACTCCGGACTGCGCCCCTCTGCTTGTGCCACCTTACGGCAACGCTGTAGGAATTCATCAGCTCGATGTGAAAGAAGGCCCGCCTCATCTACTAAGAAGAACTCTTGCTCCAACCCCTTACGTCGATGTGTTCCGCTCATGGGTTTAAGCCTCGCTCGCCTCAGGTCGCAGTTACCTTATGCTTTCACTGTCTATTTACGCTTCTCGCCGGTATCCATGTTACCGTTCAGGCTCTCGTCGAGCACCCCTCCAAACTTGGAAAGCCAGTAAACATGCCCACCAAGCCTGACATCGGGCTTCTTGAACAATGGATTGAAACGACCACTGCGGGTCGTCTCAATCCTTAAAGGGTTGGGCGCAGACTGGCAATGACTATTTGGCATTGAGTCGATTCCTTACTACGATGAAACGGTATGCGCCGAATGCCAAAGTTATGCCGCCCGCGAATAGAAGTATGGCCGCAACGCCAGGGACCCACGCATAGCCTGGAAAGAACTGGGCCAGAGCAGCGCCGCCGGCCAACAATGCCAAGGCCGTGCGGACATACGCAAGAAAGGTGCGTTCGTTTGCGAGGCGAGTGCGCTCGACAGCCAACTCATCTTTAAGCGCTTCGCTGTTCATGGATTTAGCTCTGCGCAACGCCCGGAATTAACCCGCCGCGAGCGAGAAGCACACAACCTGCAATCACCACACAATAATGAAAGGCACGCGATCAAGCGGTCGGGTTGAATAAGTTGTTATGCCGCCCGTAGGATGAATCATGCCTACCCTATGGATCTTCCCTTTCACCACTATCTGTTTCGATTGAATCACTCAACGTGTCTTCAATATATAACATCCTCACTAAGACAAAAGCGGCTGCCATAAGCGGTGTTGCCAGCACAAGCCCAAGCCCGCCCACTAGCACGCCAAGCAAAACCTGCACGAAAATTGTCACAGCTGGCGGTAGAGAAACCGTGCGCTTTTGCATAAGAGGCGTCAGAAGGTAACTTTCGACTGTCTGAATACCGAGATAAAGTAGGACCACGTAAAGGGCGCGCGTCGGACTTTGCAGGATAGCAAGCAACGCAGCGGGCACAACCGCGAGAATCGGACCGACGTTCGGAATAAATGTTAGAAGCGACCACTAATAGTCCAAGTGTCAATGCAAGTGGTGCGCCGAGCAACCACAAACCACCCGCCGTCAAAGCGCCAATCCCAATCATTGAAGGTACCTTGCCAATCAACCACCAACGAAGCGTGCTCCCGACTTCACTCAAGATTTCGCGGGTACGCTCACGGTGGTTCACAGGCGCAAGTCGAATGATGCCACCCGCGTAAAGTCGAGGTTCGGCGGCAAGATAAAGGCCGATAAACATGATGATGAAGAAGTTGGCGAAAGCTCCAAGCGTCGTAGAGAAGACGCCGGTGGCTCGCGCCAATACGTCTGCTCTGGCAGGCACCAGTTGATCGGCATTCGGTATTTGCGCGAGAACACCTCCTTTGTGGGACGTATGACCTTCCGAAACCCATACATACCACGGAGCGCCCTCTCTTCCAAGCTTTTTCCACTCTAACCTATTGATCCATCGTCGTTATAAAAGATCTTCACCCATATCCTTTGAGGCATTCGAGGGCGTTTTGCACCCATCGATGGCGAAAAGCTCCTTGCCGATCCCCATCTCATCACAGCGAGCGTATCTATGGACTCCACCCGTTTTGCAAGGAGAAGACTGAGCGTTACCGGCAGGATAAGGATTGCGTGTATCTATCCGGCCTCGATGTGAGCCATAGATCGGCTCGGGCCATAATGGAATTCGCACGCTGAGTTCCAGATAGGGTGTCGGCCTTGATGGCCAACGGATAGGACGTTCAACGCGGTCTTGCAACTGGTACTATTGCGTCGGACGGGCCGGTCGGTGATTGGGTGGTCCACGCGGCGGGAAGGGGCGTTTGGGCTGGCTCCGGCCGGGTTGTGGGTGGCTGTCGGGGACTTTGGGGTGACGCAAAGGCGAGCACCCGGGCGCCGGAAGGCGAGCCACCGGTGCCGGTCAAGTCACCTTGGCTGGCAGGATGGTTTGGATTGGAACGGCGCCTACCAGCTCTACCCGCTGGTCAAACTCATACTCGGGTAGGGGCTCACTCAGGGCGAACGTATCGCCTTCGCGCGTATCGAAGTCCTCCTCCCAGGGAGGACCGGGGCGGCCGGGGCGATGCGCGGTGCCTGGGTGGGGTCGCCGAGGTAGGCGAGGATGCGCGTGATCGATCCGCTGTTGGTGACAAAGGCGATCAGTCGCATCGGCCCCCCACAGTTCGCTACGAACTCGCAAGGAAGTGTCCTGTCAGGAACGGGCGCTAGCCAGCATCATCTATCATCGCAAGAAGTCTGAAACCATCGTGAGGCGCCAACGCCGGTCGGGCTCTGCGTTTTCGTAAATGACTGAACGCTAGGAAAGGTGCCTTGGATTTCTAGATTTAATGCTCCAGCGTTGCGATTCCTGCCCGGAACGTCCCCCCATGTGCCCGTTACCTTATTGCCATTTCTTACTCCTTTGAACACGTTGGTCCAGGATTTTCCATCGTCAGGGCTCATGCCAACCCACCAAACGTCATTGCGGATCTGCCTGACATAGTAGGTCCCGCCGTCGTCTGCTTTCCAAACGCCATTCATATCCTTAGCCGCCAGGCATAGCGCGAAGGCCGCTGTTGGAAAGATGAGGACCGACAACCCTGCCGAGATGCCCGCGTACGTTATGTTCCGAAACATGTTCACCTCCACGCGTACAAGACGAGAACTCCGACGGTCGCAGCCGCTAAACTCACCGCCAGGTGGCGTCTAATGGATGTCTTCGATGAAGGATAGGACGTTCAACGCGGTCTTGCAACCGGTACTGTTGCGTCGGACCGGCCGGTCGGTCGGTAATTGGGTGGTCCGCGTGGCACCGGGAAGGGGCGTATAGGCTGGCCGCGGCCGGGTTGTGGGTGGTTGTCGGGGCTTTAGGGTGACGCAAAAGCAAGTCTCCGGGCGCCAGGACGCGAGCCCACCGGTGCCGGTCAAGTCACCCTTGACTGGCGATGGTACCCGGCGCGAGCACCTGGCGGAACTGCAAGCGCCTGCCGGTGTTGGCCAGCAGTCAAGCGCCAATCAACTCTCGGGATCGGGGCAGACGAGACGGAGCTCGGGGAAATAGCCGCGGTAGCGGCGCCCGTCGCGAGTCAGTAGGGTCAAGCCCGCAAGCATCGCGTGTGCGCCGATGTAGAAGTCCGGCAGGGGAGAGGTCTTGTTGCCCCCGCGCCGGCGATACTTCAGAAAGGCCTTGCCCGCGAGAAAGGCGGCCTCCCAGGGGAGGGACAGCTTTGCGACGTCGAAGGCGCCGAGGATGCTGTCGAGCTGCTCACACCGCTCGTAGGCCACGGAGACCTCCGCGTAGATGAGTTGGTTGATGGCTATCGGGCCGGAATCGGCCGCCTGCGCCAGCGACTTCTCAGACCACGCGCCCCAGCAGGGGTCCTTCTTCACAATGTCGAGGAGGACGTTGCTATCGACCAAGAACACCCCTCAATCCTCGCCCCGGGTTATCGCCATGATCTCGTCCGTCGTCAGATCCAGGTTGGCCGTGGCGGTGCCGCGCAGACGCTCGACCAGCAACTGGCCGCGCGAACTTCGCGATCGCGTGTCGGCCTCGGCCCTGATCAACCAGACCTTGCCGTCCTCGAAGTAGAACTCCACCTCGCTGTGCGGCCGGATACCGGCGAGCTCGCGGATATGCTGCGGGATCGTGACCTGCCCTTTTACTGTGACGCGCATCGCCCTCGCCTGTAATACCAAGTACGGTAAGGATCATAGCGGCAAGTCAAGCGGGCGACAATCGGCACCGTAAACCGATCGGCGTCAAAGCCCCTGCCCGGCCTCGGCTTTGTTGCAAACGGCGAGGCCGTTTCTGATAATGGCCGCTCGCTTTTCGTTCCTGGAGACGCGCGCAAGCTGCCGAGATGTCACACGTCCAACGGTCGCCATCGGGTGGCGGAGAGAGCACCGTGGCGGCACCGGGCGACGGCCCCGGCACCATCGGTCAGACCGGTGTGGCGGGCGGGCGCCCGGCACCGCGCCTGTCCTCCGTCCCCTGTCCCTTCTGTAGCATGCTCTGCGATGACCTCGTCCTGGAGGGCGCGTCCGGCGGGGGACTGCGCGTCGTAGAGAACGGCTGCACCCGGGCGGTCGCGGGGTTCGAGCGACCCTCGCCCAGTGTGGAACCTCGTATCGCGGGAAAACCGGCGACCCGGGAGGATGCCTACGGACGGGCAGCCGCTTTACTCCGCCAGGCGACCCAGCCGCTCTTCGCCGGTCTCGGCACCGACGTCGATGGGATGCGGGCGGTGCTCTCGCTCGCCGACCGCACGGGCGGCATCGTGGACCACATGCACGGCGCCGCGATGGCCGCCAACGTCGCCACGGTGCAGGGCCACGGCTGGATGACGACCACGCTCTCCGAGGTCAAGAACCGCGCCGATGTGCTCCTCTTCATCGGGACCGATGCCGTCCGGCACCATCCCCGGTTCTTCGAGCGGGTGGTGTGGAATCCTCAATCGCTCTTCGGACTCGCCAGCGAGGAACGCACGGTGATCTACTTGGGCCCCGATCTCGACACCCAACCCGGCGTGAGCCCCGGGGGCCGCAACCCGGAGCACATCCGCTGCGAGCGCGAGCGGCTCTGCGAGGTGGTGCTGGCGCTCAGGGCCCTCTTCGCCGGGGCGGCGCTCAAGGCCAAGACGGTCGCCGGAGTCAAGACCGCGGTGCTCGCCACGCTCGTCGAGCGGCTCAGGCGCGCACGTTACGGGGTGATCCTCTGGGCCGCCGGGGACCTCGATCCCCAGAGTGCCGATCTGACGATCGAGGCCATCGCGGACCTGGTCAATGATCTCAACGAGGTCACGCGCTGTGCGGGCATGCCGCTCGGCGGCAACGATGGCGGCATGACCGCGCAGAGCGTCACGAGCTGGCAGAGCGGCTTCCCGCCCCGCACCAGCTTCGCCCCCGGTTATCCGGTCCACGACCCGAGGCGCTATGCGACAAAGCGGCTCTTGGACGCAAAGGCCGTGGATTGCCTCTTCTGGATCTCCTCGCTCGGCCCCACCCCGCCGCCCGAGGCGCCTGCCGTCCCCACCGTCATCTTGGGCCTCGAGGCGCCACGGCCGCCACGGTCGCCCGAGGTCTTCCTGCCCGTGGCGACCCCGGGCGTCGATCACGCCGGCCAGTTGGTGCGCCTGGACAGCGTCGTGTCCCTACCGCTCCGGCGGCTGCGCGATTCCGGGCTGCCGAGCGTCGCAGAGGCCCTCGCGGCCATCGAGCAGGCGCTCTAGACGATGCTGATGCGCCTCACAGGCGGTACGATCTACGATCCCGCCAACGGCATCGATGGCGAGGTGCACGATCTCTATGTCCGCGACGGGCGCATCGTGGCCCCGCCGCTGGACAGCGAGACCATCGCCCACCAGCATGACCTCTCCGGTCAGGTGGTGATGGCCGGGGCCATCGACATCCACACCCACATCGGCGGCGGCAAGATGACCCTCGCCAGGATCCTGGTCCCCGAGGACCATGCGGACCACCCCGTCCCGCGCACGCGCACCACCCGCTCCGGCTCGGGTTATATCGTGCCGTCCACCTTCGCCACTGGCTATCGCTATGTCGAGATGGGCTATACGGCCTGCTTCGAGCCCGCCATGCAGCCCTCCAACGCCCGCCAGGCCCACATGGAGATGGCCGACACGCCCATCGTCGACAAGGGCGCCTATGTCATGCTCGGGAGCGACGATTTCCTCCTGCGCCTCATGGCCGAGCGGGCCGAGCAGGCGATCATCAACGACTACGTGGCCTGGACCATCGAGTCCGCCCAGGCCCTGGCCATCAAGGTCGTGAACCCGGGCGGGATCAGCGCCTTCAAATTCAACCAGCGCGCGCTCGACCTCGACGAGGCCCACCCCTACTACCCGAACGTCACCCCCCGCGCCGTGGTCGAGGTCCTGACCCGCGCCGTACACGAGCTCTGCGTGCCGCACCCGCTGCACGTGCACGGCTGCAACCTGGGCGTGCCCGGTAACGTCGCGACCACGGAGAAGACCATCGGCGCCGCCCGGGGCCTGCCCCTGCACCTGACCCACGTCCAGTTCCACAGCTACGGCACGGAGGGCGACCGAGGTTTTTCGTCGGGGGCGGCGCGCATCGCCGAGGCGGTCAACGCCCATCCGAATCTATCGATCGACGTCGGCCAGGTCATGTTCGGCCAGACGGTCACGGCCTCGGGCGACACCATGGCCCAGTACCGCAACCGCAAGAGCGCCCACCCCAAGAAATGGGTGTGCATGGACATGGAGTGCGACGCAGGCTGCGGGATCGTGCCCTTCCGCTACAAGCACAAAAGCTTCGTCAACGCGTTGCAATGGGCCATCGGTCTGGAGCTGTTCCT
>JALZID010000288.1 GCA_030860485.1 Pseudomonadota bacterium
GGCTCTCGGGATCGGTGGAGCGGGTCACGTTTCACAGCGAGGAGACGGGCTTCTGTGTCTTACGGGTCAAGGCACGAGGGCATCGGGAGTTGGTGGCAGTCGTCGGTACCGCGGCGGCGGTAAGTCCCGGGGAGTTTGTCGAGTGCCAGGGGGAGTGGACGAACGACCGAAACCACGGCTTGCAATTCAGGGCACATGAGTTGCGGGTGGTCCCGCCGAGTACCGTCGAGGGCATTGAGAAGTACCTCGGATCGGGGATGGTCAAGGGTATCGGCCCGAAGTTGTTGACACATTCCGGAGCCCTTCGGGCCGTGTGGACGGCCTATGGACAACATCCGTGTTGCCCACAGGCCGCCCACACTCTCGGGCCTCTCGCCCACAAGCTCCACAGGCTCAACAACGACATTACAGAAAGAATGATGCACTACCCTAATCCACACTCCGAGTGTTCAACTAACGCTGGTACTTGGGTGTTCAATTAACGCTGGTACTTCACCCATGAGCGGTCGTTGGATTGCTCACCGACAGTTGCGGAGGCAACAAGGTTATCCTAAGCCTCTGTGAGTCTCACGAACGCTACGAGGAGTCCACCGCGTCGGAGCTTGTGAGCGATGAGATCTTCGCGTGTGCTTGTTTAGATCTCACCCGGATGGCACCACCAAAGCTCTTGGCTAGGTTCGAGAGCACCTGGGTGCGACGGATTATAGCATCGGCACCGGGCTTGCCTGCATCGCGTGGACAGGACGAGGCGCCAGGTGCGGCTCTTTAGGGAAATGCCCGAACCCGCGCCAGTACCGGCGTTTCGGGGGGCGCACGGCTATCGAGGCTTCTCGACTTCGCGGTCGCTGTCCCTGGCCAGTCGTTGGTATAAGCTATTGAAAAGATAAAATTAAAGCGTTTATAATTCCCGGCTATGATGCGTACGAGTGCTCATAACATGAAGAGGTTGTGGCCACCCGCCCGCGACGTCTCGAGCGCGGGTCCTGGGACTTGATGTCTGCCAGCTCCACGTGCTGTCCGTCGGTGGGGCGGGCCGCGGGCGCGGAGGCGCGGGGCTGCATGAGCGTCTGGCCCTGCACATGGGCGCAGACCTGCAGCAGGTGTTCGGCTGGACGCGGAGGGCCGCCCGGTCCAGAAAGCCGCTGCAGGCATGCTCGCTCCCGTTGTCGTCCGTAAGCTTCGGTCAAACGTCGATGTCGTTTTTCAGCTCGCCGGGCACGCGTAGCAGCGGCTTCGTCCCGGTTGCTCCTCGCTGCTTTATCTACACAGCTTCTCACACGGGATCCCATCTTTATCATTATCTAATCTGTACAGGTCTACGTCCTTCATGTAATACATTGCTTCTTTGCAAGACGACATCTGCCTGCGCGTACGCCCGCAAGGCCCTGCTGCGTCGAGGCGTCGGGCGACTCGGCTCTTGGTGGCCGCAGACCGGATGACCACCACCCCGTAGGGCGTGTAGCGCTCCCTACCGCGATCGACCAGGACCGCCTCCGCGGCATTGTCCCGCGGGACCAGGAGTGCACGTCCGGCGTTTGGCACCGACAGGGCCGAGGACAGATTCCACAGCATTGTGGATGACATAAAATCTTACGTAGAGTCAACTACGTTTCTCTGCCTTGACATCTAATTTCGAGATGGTATGTCCCAGTATCTCAAGGGTAGGCGGGCCGTCACGGTCGGAAGGGGCACGCCGGCTACGGGATCACGCAACGCCAATAAGGTCGCCGGGGAGGCCCTGCTCTGGGCGCGCTCGGGTAGGCGCTCGGTACGAGCTAGGGGGCTACCGGGCGACAATCGGCAGTGTCATGGATCGGGTGACAAAGCGCCGCCCGGCCTGGGCTTTGTTGCAAAGGGCAAGGCCGTTTCTGATAATGGCCGCTCGCTCTTCGTTCCGGGAGACGTGGACTTGATCAATGATCTCAACGAGCGTCACGAGCTGGCAGAGCGGCTTGCGGCGCCCCGCACGAGCTTCGCTCCCCGGTCCACTACTTGAGGCGCTATGCGACAAAGCGGCTCGCTTGGAATGCCTCTTCTGGATCTCCTCGCTCGGCCCCGCCGCCCGAGGCGCTCGCCCACCGTCCTCCTGGGCCTCGAGGCGCCGCGGCGACCACAGTCCCCGAGGTCTTCCTGCCGGTGGCGACCCGGGCGTCGATCACGCCGGGCGAGTTGGTGCGCCTGGACAGCGTCGTGTCCCTGACGCTTCGGCGGCTCCGCGATTTCGGACTGACGGGCGTCGCCCAGGCCCTCGTAGCCATCGAGCTCCGTGCCCGGACGCGCCGTCCACGGCCACAACACCAAACAAGAGGCGAAACCTCTTGCACGGCTAATTGATAGGAAAATCATATACGAGATCGACGGCCTGACTCTTAAAGGTCCACCTCAGACGCACGTTGTCAATATCAGGGTTGAGGGGGGACTCGCCGGTATTACGGCAGGTGGGTTCTGAGGCCACGCAAAGAAAGGAGCAGATCAGGATGAGCCTCACAATCTTCTACAGCTATCTAACCGGCGCGGAGCACACTTTCCACACGACGGGCGACGAGGTCGTAATCGGGCGGCCTGTGTATGAGCCGGTTCAACTTGATCTCTCGCCCGACCCGAACGTGTCACGCCTGCATGCGCATTTATTCTACAGTCTGGGTACTGGTGGGCTGAGGATCTAGGCAGCAGGTACGGAACTCTTCTTAACGATAAAAGAGTAACAGGGCAAGCCGAACTATCGCCCGGGGACCAGATGAAGATAGGCGATACCGTCCTCCGAATCGATTTCTCGGCATCTGATGTGGCGCCGGGGCCGGGGGTAGTTGAAAGTCTGACGGTCGATGAAGTCCTTCCTCCACCGTCTGTGTCAGAGGATAAGCGCCTGGAAGTGTTGGCGAGGGTGACAGAAATCGCGGCCACCTCGCAGTACCAGCAGGCTATGCTGGAGAGATTTCTTGAAGAACTGGGCCGTGCCTTTCCAAATGCCAGCAGGCGCACGATTGTCCTGATCGAGGATGGCGAACTGGTGCCGCGCGTCAACTGGCCGCCGCTGTCCGCCCAGTTCAGCTTTACGCTGGCGCGGCGGGCGATCACGACGGGCCGGGCGCTGATGTGGAAGCCGTCAGCTCGAGTTGGATAATGACGCGCCCGTGGCCCCGAGCCTCTTGGACACGGCAGCCGCGTTATATGCCCCGATGTTAAGCAACGGGTTGTTCGTGGGCGTCATTCATCTGGACACGACCTCGTCGGAAGCGGATTTCAGGGACGAGGATAGAGACCTGCTCAGTTTAATGGCGAACACGATGGGCCCGGCTATCAGGGCCGGCGGCCTCGGTTCCCTTCCACCATTACCGACGGTCTTCATCTCTTACGCGCACGGGGATAGAAATTTCGTTTCTCAACTGGCGAACGACCTGCGGCGCAGGCGGGTCAGGGTGTGGCTCGACCAGCGGCTGAAAGCCGGAGAAGACTGGCGCAGACAACTCGCCGCGGCCATAAAAGGAACGAACGCCTTCGTGCTGGTGATGTCGCCGCAAGCCACCGCATCCGAACACGTGCTTTGGGAGCTTAATACGGCGCAGTCAATGGGCAAGAAGGTATTCAGTTTGATGTATCAGGACTCCGCGGCGCCTCTCACTATTCTGCCCCTGCAACATCACATTCATATAGGCGTGGACTACACGGCCGCCTTGGACGAACTGGTGAAAATGCTTTATGAGTTGGAGTCACCGGCCCTGAAGGGGAAGTGGGAGGTAGAGCCGGGTGGGATCGACGGAAGCCGGGCGGTCGTCGAGGTAGGCTGGGAGCAAGAGGAAAGGGCCACACCGCAGCCAGAAGTCGTCCCCTCCGCTTCGTCGCTGTCCATTCTCCACCTTTCTGACCTGCACTTCGGCACCGAAGAAAACGCCGTCAACTGGTTTAGCCAGCTGGACGACGATTTGCGCCGCGAACTCGGCTGCGAGCGCCTCAATGCGCTCGTCGTCTCCGGCGACATCGCCAACTTTGTACCGAGGCAGAATACCAGGCGGCTCGGCGCTTCATGGAATTACTGAGTAAGAGCTTCAATCTGGAGGCGGAGCAAATCGTCATCGCCCCCGGCAACCACGATCTAAGTTGGACGGCCTCCCGCGCCGCCT
Organism: Pseudomonadota bacterium; assembly: GCA_030860485.1. NCBI lineage: Bacteria > Pseudomonadati > Pseudomonadota > Pseudomonadota bacterium. The sequence continues at coordinate 4,122 of JALZID010000288.1, forward strand.
ACAAGTTAATGCGCCGGGAAGAACTCAGCCCCGACACGCCCAGGGACAGTTATATAGACCGCGATGGGGTCGTCGAGCTGCGCGACGACGAGCAGTACGAGGAGCGCTTCGTTAATTTTAGTAACTTTTATAAGGCCGTCAAAGGGGAGAGCTACCCCCTGGAGTACGGCAAGCAATTCAGCATAGCCCATCTTCCGGCCCAGAAGCTGTTGATCCTCGGCCTTAACTCGGCGTGGAAGCTGGATCACCACTACAAGACCCGCGCCGACATCTACTCCGTCGCGCTTTCCAACGCCCTCATCAGCATCAACGAGTCGGCGCAGGCGTACGAAGGTTGCCTCAGGATCGCAGTCTGGCACCACCCACTCACTAGCGCGTTCGAAGACCGGATTAAAGACCACGGCTTCATGGAGCGCCTGGCGGTCAACGACTTTCGCATCGCCCTGCACGGCCACATTCACAAAGCGGACAACGGGCGTTTCCGAATCGATTTTTCCAGCGACGGGCGCGGCATAGATACAATCACGGCAGGAACGTTCGGCGCCCCCGTCAAAGAGTGGACGCCGGGCCACCCTTTGCAGTACAACCTGCTCAGGGTGGAGGGCCAAAAGCTGACGGTGGAGACCAGGCGGCGGGAAGAACTCGGCGGCGCGTGGAGAGCGGATGCGCGGTGGACCCCGGGTAAGAACCGCGACCCTCAGCCGCGGTACACGATTGAGCTCTGATCTCTGAGCGGAATCATCCTTACGCGGAAGGGCCGGCCAATGCCCTCGAAATCAAAGCCTCACTATCAAGCAGGAGCCAGGATCGGCGGGCGCTACCTGATTCATCAGGGCGCGCTGCAAGGGAGCATGGGCGAAGTTTATCTCTGCCTCGATCTTGAACTAAACGTTCCTGTGGCCCTCAAGACGTTTCAGCGTTCTTACATTGATAAGCCGAGTCTGCGCGAAAGCCTCGACACGGAAGTGGAGGTCTGGGTGGCGTTGGGAAAGCACCTGAACATCGTCCGCTGCTTACATCTCAACATCGTAGACAGCCTGCCCTTCATCTTCATGGAATGGGTCGCCGGTGACAGGAAGCTCGGGACAGACCTGCGCAGCTGGTTGAGGCAGGGAGCGTTGCCTCCGCGTCGCGCGCTGGATTTCGCTCTCGACATCTGCCGGGGGCTGAGCCGCGCCGCGCAAAAAAAGCCAGGGCTCGTGCACCGAGACTTGAAGCCGGAAAACATCCTGATCACGGACCTGCGTGTCGCCAAGATTACCGACTTCGGGCTGGCGAAGGTGTTCCGCGCCGCGGTGGCCTCCGGTGAGAGCGTAAGCGAGACGGGGGCGCAGCCTCAACCTTCCGCACCGCCGGGGCCGATGTTCTACATGGCTCCGGAGCAATGGCGTGGCGAGCCGCTGGACGTACGCGCGGACATCTACGCCATCGGCTGCATCCTGTATCAAATGCTGGCGGGGAGCCTGCCTTTCGCCGCCAGCACCATCAATGAGCTGCGTCGCCTGCACTCTGAGGCCACCGTCCCGAAGTTGCCGGGCGGCGGGAACGTCCCCGAAGCGCTCACCAGGACGCTGGAGAGGTGTCTGGCTAAGGATAGGGGGGAGAGGTTTGTGACCGCCGAAGAAATGTCCGGCGAGCTCTCAGACATATACCGACGGGAGTTCTCAGAGCCGCCGCGCGAGTTCACCCTCGACGACGAGTTCACGGCCGCCGAGCACATGAACCGCGGCAACACCTACGAAAGGCTGGGCCGGCACGAAGAGGCGCTGGCCGACTTCAACACCGCGGCCCGGCTCGCGTCCGACGACGCCGACGTCTACTCGAACCGCGGCAGCGCCTACAACATGCTCCGCCGCTACGACGAGGCCCTCGCCGACTTCGCTCGCGCCATCCAACTGGACCCGGCCTTCCCGCATGTCTACACCAACCGCGGCACGACCTACGACGCCCTGAACCGCCGCGAAGAAGCCCTCGCCGACTACACGCGCGCGATACAGGTGGATGACTCCTACACCGAAGCCTATTACAACCGAGGCCGCACCCGTGGCATGCTCGGACTCTACGAAGAGGCCATAGCGGATTTCACACGGGCGATAGAACTCGACCCCAAATTGGCCGTCGCCTATGCCGGGCGCGGCAACGCCTATGGCGGCCTGGAACGCTATGAGGAGGCGATAGCCGACTACGACCGCGCGCTGAAAATTGACCCTATCCTGTCGCCTGTCTACCTCGACCGCGGCGGGAAAAATTTCATCCTCGGTAGATACAAGGAAGCTCTGTCCGACTTCAACAAGGCCACCTATTTCGACCCGAACGATTACCTGGCGTATTACAGGCGCGGACTCACTCGCGCCACGCTGGCTGAGCACGAAACGGCCAGGGGCGACTTCAGCCGCACCATTGAGCTAAACCCCAGGTTCGCCCACGCCCACACCGCTCGCGCTGAAGCTAACTTCGCCATCGGGCGCTACGAGGAAGCCCTCACTGATTTCAACTACGCTCTCGAGCTCGACCCTACAGATTTTACTGCGCACCTGGATCGCGGCGCTCTATACGCCCGCTTCAAACGGTACGACGAGGCGAGGGCGGACTTCGCTCGCACCATAGAGCTCAAGCCCGCGACGGTGCAGGCGTACATGAAGATGGGCGCGCTGCTGAGCTTTCTCGGCGCACCGCACGAAGCTCTGCCTTACTTTGAGGAGGCCGCAAAGCTGGGCGATCCGGAAGCCGCTCAGCACGTTGAGCGGACGCGGCAGGTGTTGCTCGCGGGGGCTGGCGTGCCGGACAGTTTCGCCGCGCTGTCCACCGAACGTTCCGCCGGCGTCAGCTCGCGTGAACTCGCGGCGGGCGAGATGGTGGAGGTGGGTAGGCAGCTCCCCGAACCTGTCGCCACGTCCGCCCGAAGTGGGGATTTGACCGCGGCCGAGTACGTTAATCAAGGCGTAGCATACAAAGCCTTCGGACGCCTCGAAGAGGCTTTGGCGGCCTACGACCGCGCCGTCGGGCTCGAACCGAATTTCGCGCCCGCCTACAGCAACCGCGGGAACGTCTATAAGGGAGCCTCTAAAAATTGTGATGAAAGCCTATACTGCCGCGGCATGTTACAAGGGATTTCACTATCCAGGCCGATTTTGGAGCAGCATCAGGGATCTAGATCGGCCTTTTTGAGGGGATCATC
>JALZID010000289.1 GCA_030860485.1 Pseudomonadota bacterium
GGGGCGCGCGGCGGGCGCGCGGGTCTCGGCATCCGGCGCAGACGTCGCGGGTGGGGCCGCCGCAGGCGCTGTCGTGTCGGTCGCGGGCGGCTTCGCGGACCTCCCGGTGTCCCCAGTCAGACCGGGATCATCGGGGGTCGAGTCGATCGGTAATGGGGGCAGGCGCGCGCCACGCTTGATCTCGGCCTCGGTCAGGGGCGCGAACTGGGGCCCGCTGAGCTCCGGGGGACGCGGCGGGATCCACGGCGCGCCGCTCACGTTCTCGGAGACGCCCGTGTCATCGAACACCATGGGCAGGAAGACCACCGCCAGCGCGGCGAGCGCCGCCGCCCCCACGAGTCGCTGTTTCAGCCTTTGTTCCATCGGTCCCCTCTACGGGAGCGATTCTAAAGGAGCGATGGGAGCACCCCGGCAACCGTCAGGAACGAGCCCGTGACCAGCACCCGGTCCCCGCGCCTGGCCCGCGCCTGCACCCCCCGGAGGGCCGCCTCTGCGCTGTCGTAACAGGTGACCGATCCGCGCCTCCCCAGCGCGGCGACCTCACGCGCGAGGAGCGAGGCGGCCGTGCCCCGTGAACCCGGCAACCCCGTGACATGCCAGTGATCGACCAGCCCTTGTATTCTGTCGAGGAAGCCGTGCCGGTCCTTGTCCCGCAGCATCCCGAAGATGGCGTGGGTCTCGGCCGGAGCGGGAGCTCTGCCCATCGTTCGGTGCTGCCGGAGGGTCCGGGCCAGGACCTCTGCGGCCTGCGGATTATGGGCGACATCGAGGACGTACTCGAGGCCGCCGGCCATGACGATCTGGAACCGCCCCGGCAGACGAACCGTGGCCAGGCCTTCGCGCAGCGCCGTCTCCGGCACGGGCCGATCGGGGCACAGCATCTCGATCGCCCTCAAGACACCCGCCGCGTTCTGATACTGATAGTCGCCCCAGAGCCCCGGTGCCGGGAGGTCGCGATAGGCGCTACCCGAAGACGCCCATGACCATGAGCCGTCGGCTACGGAATACCGGTAGTCGCGCCCGAGCAGGGACAGTCGCGTACCGAGCCGGCCGGCGTGGTCGATCAGGCTCTCGGGCACCTCAGGGTCGGAGCAGACCGCCTCGCGCCCGGGCCGAAAGATCCCCGCCTTCTCGAACGCGATGGCCGGGCGCTCGTGCCCGAGCCACTCCACATGGTCGATTCCGATCGCCGTGATCAGGGCCACGTCGGCATCGACGATGTTGACCGCGTCCAGGCGTCCGCCCAACCCTACCTCCAGCACGGCGATGTCGAGGTTGGCGTCCTCGCACAGGCTCAAGGCCGCCAGGGTCCCGAACTCGAAATAGGTCAAGGAGGTGGCGCCGCGCGCCGCGTCCACGCGCTCGAAGGCCGCGCACAACTCTTGGTCGGAGACCGGTTCTCCCTGGATGCGGATGCGTTCGTTGTAGCAGAGGAGGTGGGGCGAGGTGTAGGTCGCCACGCGATAACCGGCGGTGCGCAGGATGGCATCGAGGAATGCGACGCTTGATCCTTTGCCGTTGGTGCCGCCCACGCTGATCACCCGGTAGGCGGGCGGTGCGAGGCCTATGCGCTCCTTGACCGACTGGCAGCGTTCCAGACCGAGGTCGACCTCGCGAACGTGCAGGCCTTCCTGCCAGGCGAGCCAATCGTAGAGCGCAGTGTAGCGGGGCCCTCTGCGCCCGGCGGGCTGGTCCTTGATCAGCGGCATCCGTGGCGGCCGGGGATCAAGCCGCGGATCGCCGGTCGAGCAACCCCAGCAACGCCGCTATCTTGTCCCGCAGCACCCGGCGGTCGACGATCATGTCGATGGCGCCGTGCTGCAACAGGAACTCGCTGCGCTGGAAGCCCTCCGGCAGGGTCTGGCGCACGGTCTGCTCGATGACCCTCGGGCCCGCGAAACCGATGAGCGCGCCGGGCTCGGCGATGTTGATGTCGCCGAGCATGGCGAGGCTGGCGGAGACCCCGCCCATGGTCGGATCGGTCAGGACCGAGATGTAGGGCAGACCACGGGCGCTCAAGGCGCCCAGGGCGGCGCTGGTCTTGGCCATCTGCATGAGCGCCACGAGCGCCTCCTGCATGCGCGCCCCGCCGCTTGCGGAGAAGCACACCAGGGGCGCGCGCTGCTCGATCCCGGCGTTGACGCCGCGCACGAAACGTTCGCCGACAACCGAGCCCATGGACCCGCCCATGAACTCGAATTCGAACGCGCAGGCCACCACCGGCTGGCCCTGGATCCGGCCCGCCATCACCACCAGGGCGTCGCTCTCCTCGGTGGCCTTCTGGGCCTGGCTCAGCCGGTCCTTGTAGCGCCTGGTGTCCTTGAAACGCAGGAAATCTACCGGCTCGACACTATCCCCGATCTCCGTGCGGGGCTCGGGATCGAGGAATAAATCTATACGGCGGCGGGCGCCGATGCGCATATGGTGGTCGCACTTGGGGCAGACGCTGGCGTTGCGTTCGAGTTCGGCCTGGTAGAGCACGGCCTTGCACGCCGGGCAGTTCGTCCACAGGCCCTCCGGTACCACGCGCTTGCCGGTACCATCGGTGCGGATCCGCGAGGGCAGGAGCTTCTTGAACCAGTCCATGCCCCAGTCCGAGCTCGCCATGAGCCATCTCCCCGCGGCTAAGCCGCGGCGGGACGCACCCCGTCGATGGCGGCGCGCAGATCGGCAACGAACGACGAGACCTCGCGCTCTGCCCGCTCGCGCTCCCCTTGGAGCGCCTCCAGCCGTGCCACGAGTGCGCTCCCGATCACCACGGCGTCGCTCACCGCGGCCACCTGTGCCGCGCTCTCGGGGTCTTTGATCCCGAAGCCGACCCCGATGGGGAGCGCCGTGTGGCGCCGCACCAGCGCGAGCTTCTCCGCGACCGCGACCGGGTCCAGCCGGTCGCTCCCGGTCACCCCCTTGAGGGACACGTAATACACGAAACCCCGCGCCATCCGGCAGATCTCGGCGATGCGCGCCTCGATGGTGGTGGGGGCCAAAAGGAACACCGGCGCCATGCCTTGGCTCGTTAAGGCGACGACCAGCTCGCCGGCCTCTTCGGGGGGCAGATCGACCGTGAGCACGCCGTCGACTCCAGCCTCGCGCGCCTCGCAGGCGAACGGCGCGTAGCCCACCACCTCGATGGGGTTGAGATAGCCCATGAGCACCACCGGCGTCTCGCGATCGCGCTGGCGAAAGGCGCTCACGGCCTCGAGCACGCGATGGATGGTCATGCCCTTTGCCAGCGCGCGCTCGCTGGAGCGCTGGATCACCGGGCCGTCGGCCATCGGATCGGAGAACGGCACGCCGAGCTCCAGGAGATCGGCGCCGGCCTCGACCAAGCGGTGCATGAGCGGTACGGTCCAGCCGGGCTCCGGATCCCCGGCGGTGATGAAGGGCACCAGCGCCTTACGGCCCGCGGCGCGCAAGCCCGCGAAGCGTTCGTCGATGCGGCTCGCGCCCGTCTCCGGGACCATGCCGCGCACTAGAGCGTGATCCCCTCGCGGGCGGCCACCGTGTGGATGTCCTTGTCGCCACGTCCCGAGAGGCACACGACGATGACCCGCTCTCGGTCCATCTCGCGCGCCAGTTTGGCCGCGTAGGCGAGCGCGTGGCTCGACTCGAGCGCCGGGATGATGCCCTCGGTGCGGGTCAGGTCATGAAAAGCGGCGACGGCCTCGTCGTCGCGGATCGCGACATAGTGGGCGCGCCCGGTGTCCTTGAGCCAGGCGTGCTCCGGGCCGACCCCAGGGTAATCGAGCCCGGCCGAGATCGAGTGCGTCTCCCGGATCTGGCCGTTGTCGTCTTCGAGGAGATAGGTGCGGTTGCCGTGCAAGACCCCCGGGCGCCCGGCGCACAGGGAGGCCGCGTGGCGCCCCGTCTCGATCCCGTCGCCGGCCGCCTCGACGCCATAGAGGGCGACCGTCGTGTCCGGGAGGAAGGGATAGAAGAGCCCCATGGCGTTCGATCCGCCGCCGACGCAGGCTACCAAGGCATCCGGCAGGCCCCCCGTCTGCGCCAGGCACTGGCCGCGGGCCTCGCGGCCGATCACCGTCTGGAAGTCGCGGACCATGGCGGGATAGGGATGCGGGCCGGCCACGGTCCCGATGATGTAGAAGGTGTCGTCCACGTGGGTGACCCAGTCGCGCAAGGCCTCGTTGAGCGCGTCCTTCAAGGTCTTCGAGCCCGATAGCACAGGCACCACGGTAGCGCCCAGGAGCTTCATTCGGAACACGTTGATGGCCTGGCGCTGAATATCCTCCGAGCCCATGTACACCACGCACGTCATCCCGAGCCGCGCCGCGACCGTGGCCGTCGCCACGCCGTGCTGGCCGGCGCCGGTCTCGGCGATGATGCGGCGCTTGCCCATGCGCGCGGCCAGAAGCCCCTGGCCCACGGTGTTGTTGATCTTATGGGCCCCGGTGTGGTTGAGATCCTCGCGCTTGAGGAAGATGCGGGCGCCGCCGAGGCGCTCCGACCAGCGCTCGGCGAAATAGAGCGGTGACGGGCGACCGACGTAGTGCTGGAGCTCATGCTCCAGCTCTGCCTGGAACGCCGGGTCGTCCCGGTAACGGCGGTAGGCCGTATCGAGCGCCGCGAGTGGCTGCATGAGGGTTTCGGCCACGAACCGCCCCCCGTAACGGCCGAAGTGTCCGCCTGCGTCGGGCAGCGCGCGCCCCGCACCATCCCGCTCCACCGCCGCGCTAGCCCCGCCCGACATCCCACACCCCAGAAATGAATCGCCGCATCTTTTCCTCGTCTTTTATGCCCGTGTCGCGCTCCACGCCTCCGCTCACATCCACGGCATAGGGATTTACAACAGCCAGGGCCTGCGTGACATTATCAGGAGTCAACCCGCCTGCCAAGATGATGGGTTTGGCGAGGTCTTTGGGGACGCGCGACCAATCGAAGCGCTGCCCGGTGCCGCCCTCGATGCCTTCGACGTAGGCGTCGAGCAGGAGCGCGCCGGCGTCGTGGTAGGCGACAGCAAAGCCGCGGAGATCGACGTCGGGGCGCATGCGGATGGCTTTGATGTAAGGGCGCCCATAGCACCGGCAGTCTTCGGCGGGCTCCTCGCCGTGGAACTGGAGGACATCGAGGGCTACGGCGCGGAGGACCGCTTCAATGGCGTCTGGCGCCGCGTTGACGAACAGCCCGACGCGGGTCACGAAGGGCGGGAGGGCGGCGACGATGGCCCGGGCGCGTTCCACCCCAACCATGCGCGGACTCTTCGGGTGAAACACGAATCCGACGGCATCCGCCCCGAGAGCCGCCGCCAGCGCACCGTCCTCCGGCCGCGTGATCCCGCAGATCTTCACCCGCACAGGCCTGCCGCCGCGCCTATCGCCCTCGTTGCCTTCCCGTGCACCCCGCATCCTTCGCATGGTATGCGCGAAAGGCCAAGGAATCACCATCCCCGGCGGGCCAGGCGCGCCCCGGCCCGGCGCCGGAGGCGGGTTACGCGATGAAGTCGCGAACCCGCCCTGCAGGCCTATATTCGGCCGAAGTCTCCGTAGCCCGGATGAAACGAAGTGGAATCCGGGATGGGCCTCCCGGATTTCGCTGCGCTACATCCAGGCTACGCGTCCTGTCAGTTATTCGAGAACCCACTTGCCATATACTTTGATAGCCTCGTACATCGCGTCGGGAGCCAGGTCGATCTCTCCCGGCCACGACACGAACCCATCCGTGGCCATGAGCTGGTTGAAAATCTGCGGGTCTTTCAGTCGCTCGAACACCCCATACAGATGCGACGGCAGAAGGTGTACCGTCCCGGTGAGCCCATCTGCGAAGCGCACGGAGAACTCAAGATCTCCGGTCACCTTGGCTTCAACAACATCCCAGCGCATAACAGTATCCTCATTGCAACGGTTGGATCTTCTTTGGATGCTGGTGGCGTTGGCACAAGTCCCAGTCCTCCAGCAATTCAGTCCGGTGAAGTTCCGCCCAGTCGAGCACCAGCTCCAGCGCTCGCCTGGGCAGTTTCCCTTCGATCACGTCCAGCGTCTTAACATTAATCGACGCTTTGAACTCGCTGTACTGCGCGTGGAAGTGCGGCGGCGCGTGTTCGTCGAAAAACATGCGGATAATGATCCCGTAGAACCTGCTGATCGTCGGCATGTCGTCCCCTCCTAGCCTCTTGCTGGTGACAGAGCCGGCTGCCGCGGGGCGGCATGCCGCCGCTCGAAGCGATGTGGTTGCTGAGGGGTTCCAAGATCGAACGCTCGTGGGAGCCGGCGGCTGAGAGCTCGATGGGTCGTTGCAGCAGTTGGGCGAAGAGCGTGTTGCACCCAAGCCCCGCGCGCCGCCGCGCCTATCGCCCTCGTGTCCTTCACGTGCACTCCGCATCCCTCGCATGGTATACGCGAAAGTACAGGGATCACCATCCCCGGCGGGCCAGGTAGGCCCCGGCCCGGCGGCGGAGGCGGGTTACGCGATGAAGCCGCGAACCCGCCCTGCAGACCCTATATGCGGCCGCAGTCTCCGTAGCAGTGCCCGTAGTCCCCGTAGCCCGGATGAAACGAAGTGGAATCCGGGAGGGCCTCACCGGATTTCGCCGCGCTACATCCAGGCTACGCGTGCTACGCTACCGCAGCCAAGCGGCTGACCAGCAAGACGAGTTCGACCTGCCGGCGCACGCCGGTCTTGGCCAGCACCGATTTGAGCTGCGTGCGGATGGTGTTGTCGGTGACATGGAACCGTTGCGCGGCTGCCTTCGGCGTGTCCCCGCGGGCAAGGGCCGCGACCAGCCGGGATTCGGCCGCCGTCAGGCCATAGAGGCGTCGCAGTGTCTCGGTCAGGTCCCGCGGGGCCTCGGCGGGATCGGTGATTTGAAGCCACGCCACGGCTTGGATCCCGAGGTCGAGCAACCGGTTCCCGCTGGGCAAGCGGTGCACGCGGACGGAGTAATCCGTCTTGCCCGAGGGGCGACGGATCTGCAACGCGTCTTCGAGTGGAGCGGCGATGGCGGGGGGCTCGACGCAGGCCGCAAGCGCCCGCATAAACGCCTCGTGGTCCCGTTCGCGGAGCACCGTGACCCGGCTTTCGCGATACGTCAAGCCGTCTTGCTCCCTGAGGATCCGCTCCATACGCGAGTTTGCGTACAGCAACCGACCCGTCGCGCGAGCAGACCGCCATTCCGTAAGGCGAGGCTTCGAACATGCCCTCCTGAACCGCCGACAGCACGCGGGCGCCGTCGATCTGCATGGCCATCCGCACCGCCCGCTGGAGGTGAGGGATGAGGAGCTCTACGAGCCGCTCATCCTTGCGGCCGAAGGGCGGGCGCTCAGGTCCGCGGTAGAGCCCGAGAACAGTCGGCGGGATCGGAGCGGAGTGCTGGTCGAAGATTACTCCTGCACAGGCGTGGAGTATCCCGTCCGGACGCCAGAAATCGTGGTAGAACTCGCTCTGCTTGAAGAGGCGCTTGTCCATGATCGCCCCGTCCGCCAGGGTTCGGCCTGCGACAAAGAGCGATTTCTTCAAGGCCGTCTGTGTGGAGGTATAACCCTAAGTTGTGGATGAGAGACATGAGAGAGGCGGCGTATCCTTCCGCGTGAATCAAACGCGACGCCGGCCTAGGCCGGTGGAAGGAGACGCCACCGATGTTGAAGATAGTCGAGAATGAGGCTGTAAAGGAAGAGGGTCACAC
>JALZID010000290.1 GCA_030860485.1 Pseudomonadota bacterium
AAGAGTATGAGCGCCTCAAGGTCCAGAACGGCGCCATCGCCGAGCCGGGAATCACGCAAGGCATGCCATCCCTCCAGGACGACATCCACGTCTGCGATGCGATCCTGATGCTCGCGCCCGAGACCAACGGCGAGGTCGCGCACAAGGGCTGGGAAGCCCTGGGCAAGAAGACCGGTACGGACCATACGCATCTCTCGAAGGCGCGCCGCGAGGACAAGATGAGCTTCAAGGATCTGGTGGTGCAGCCGCGCAAGATCATCACCGCCCCGACCTGGAGCGGGGTGGAATCGGAGAAGGTCAGCTACAACGCGGGCTATACCAATATCCACGAGCGCATCCCATTCCGTACCCTAACCGGTCGGGCGCACTTCTACCAGGATCACGAGTGGATGCTGGATTTCGGCGAGGGCTTCTGCACCTTCCGCCCGGCGGCGGATCTGCGGGCCACCGAGGGCGTCGCCGAGCGGGTCCGTGCCAAGCCCCATCTCCTGCTCAACTGGATCACGCCCCACAGCAAGTGGGGGATCCACTCGACCTTCAACGACAACCTGCGCATGCTGACGCTCTTCCGCGGCGGCCCGGTGGTATGGGTCTCGGAGGCGGACGCGAAATCCATCGGACTTAAGGACAACGACTGGGTCGAGGCCTTGAACGTCAACGGCGCCACGGTGGCGCGCGTGGTGCTGAGCCAGCGGATCCCGCAAGGCATGGCGATGATGTACCACGCCCAGGAGAAGATCGTGAACGTGCCGGGTTCCAACACCACCGGCAAGCGCGGCGGGATCCTGAACAGCGTCACGCGGGTGGTGGTCAAGCCCACCCACATGATCGGGGGCTACGCGCAGTTGAGCTATGGCTTCAACTACTACGGCACCGTCGGCTCGCAGCGGGATGAATACGTCATCCTGCATAAAATCGAGGACGCCGCTATCGACTGGCTGGAGCGGCCGCTGACCCCCGAACGCGAGCGCCAGTTGAACCCGCCGGGGATCAGGGACATGGAGGCGGCGCCGCAACCTTTGCCGCTCGCGGCACGCGAGCGCGTCGAGGTGGGCAAAGCCATGACTGGGGTTATGGCCTCCGGCACTATAGCAGAGGAGATCGCTTAAAATGAAAGTCCGCGCCAATTTCGCGATGGTCATGAACCTGGACAAGTGCATCGGATGCCACACCTGTTCGGTGACCTGCAAGAACGTCTGGACCAACCGCAAGGGCATGGAATACGCCTGGTTCAACAACGTCGAATCCAAACCCGGCATTGGCTATCCCAAGAATTGGGAGGACCAGGCCAAGTGGAACGGCGGGTGGGCGGTGAAGGACGGCCAGCTCGAGCTTAAGGCCGGCGGCCGCCTCAAGCGGCTCATGAACCTGTTCATGAATCCCGATCTGCCGGAGATCGACGACTACTACGAGCCCTTCACCTACGACTACGCCCATCTGCAGACGAGCCCGCTCGCCGAGGCCGCGCCCACCGCCCGGCCACGCTCGCAGATCGACGGCCGCCCGATGGAGAAGATCGAGTGGGGGCCGAACTGGGAGGATGATCTGGCAGGCGAGTTCGAGAATCGCGCCCAGGACCGGAACTTCGAGGGCGTCGAGAAGGACATCTACGCCGAGTTCGAACAGTCCTTCCTGATGTACTTGCCGAGGATCTGCAACCACTGCCTCAACCCCTCCTGTGTGGCCGCTTGCCCCTCGGGCTCCATGTACAAACGCGAGGAAGACGGCATTGTGCTGGTAGATCAAAATAAGTGCCGAAGCTGGCGCATGTGCGTCTCGAGCTGCCCCTACAAGAAGGTGTTCTACAACTGGGAATCCGGCAAGGCCGAGAAGTGCACCGCTTGTTACCCGCGCTGGGAGTCGGGATTGCCGACCGTGTGCTCGGAGTCCTGTGTGGGCCGCGTCCGCTTCAACGGCATCATCCTCTACGATGCCGATCGCATCAGTGAGGCGGCCGCGGTCGAGAACGAGCAAGACCTGTACGAGGCGCAGATGAGGATCTTTCTCGATCCCAATGACCCCGCGGTGGCGGTGCAGGCTCGACTAGACGGGATCCCGGATTCGTGGATCGAGGCAGCACAGAAATCACCCATCTACAAGCTCGTGATCGAATGGCAGGTCGCCTTCCCGATCCATCCCGAGTTCCGCACCCTGCCGATGGTCTGGTACGTCCCGCCGCTCTCCCCGGTGCAGCAGGGCATCGATCAGTGCGCGATCCCCACCGATCCAGAGCACGTGATCCCCAAGGTCGAGATGCTGCGGATGCCGATCAAGTACCTCGCGAACCTGCTCACCGCCGGTGCCGAGGCCCCGATCGTGCGCGGATTGAAGCGCATGATCGCCATGCGCCAGTACTATCGATCGGTAGAGGTAGAAGGCAAACCGGACATCAGAATCCTCGAAGAAGTGGGCCTAACGGAGGCGCAGGTGAAGGAGATGTACCGCTACATGGCGCTCTCGAAGTACGAAGACCGTTACGTCATCCCGACCAGCCACGACGAGCTGCGCCACGAGGACTCCCATGCCTTCCAGGGGCAGATGGGCTATACCTTCGGCAACGACAGTTGCAGCGTCGCGGGGCACGACGGTTTCTCGCTCTTTCCGGAGAAGCGCAAGCAGAGCGTCGACGTCAAGGCCATGCAGTTCATCCCCAGGGCCAAGCCGGCCGCCCCGCGGACGGGCCTGACCGAAAAGACCGCGGCCGAGTGATGCGGATCTATAAGCTACTCTCCGTGCTTCTGGAGTATCCGAACGCGGAGCTTCCGGAACACCTGGCGGAGATCGAGAAGATGATCGGTGGCTTGGAACAATCCACGCCCGAGGACCAGCAGTCGCTGTTGAATTTTATCGCCTGGGCGCAGACTCTACCGCTCACCGAGCTTCAGGAGCACTACGTCAAGACCTTCGACCTCAAACCCGACAACGCGCTGTATCTGACCCATCATCTCTTCGAGGAGCAAGACCGGGCGCGCGGCCCGGCGCTCGTCAAGCTCAGCGAATACTTCCAGGCTCAGGGCTATACCATCGAAAAGGGTGAGCTCCCTGATTATCTGCCGCTGTTGCTCGAATACGTCTCGACCTTGCCAGATGAACAAAACGCACGGCAGTTCTTGCACCAAGCCGTCGAGGTAGCGGCGTTACTCGCGCGGAATCTGGAAAACATGGAAAGCCCTTATGCCCTGTTGCTACACATCGTCGAGCGGCAAGGCCGACTCGCGGAAGCGGTGGCTCATGAAGCCCCTCGCGGAAATCGAGATCAAGCGCGGGCGGCGGCCAATCAATAGCTATTGCGGTATTTTCAGCTCATGTATCTACACCAGTTCCTCTTCGGCGTTTACCCCTACATCGCGTTGAGCGTCTTTTTCTTGGGCAGCGTCATCCGTTTCGACCGCGAGCAATACACCTGGAAAGCCGATTCCAGCCAGTTGCTGGCGCGTGAGCAGTTACGCCTGGGCAGCAACCTCTTCCACATCGGTATCCTGGCGCTCTTTGCCGGCCACTTTCTGGGACTCCTGACCCCCCATTCGGTCTGGTTGGCGGTCGGCGTCTCTGACCTCGCGCACCAGTCCCTGGCCATCCGGCGCCGGGGCGCTGTTTGGCGTCCTCAGCATGCTCGGGGGGGTGATCCTGTGGCGGCGCCGCATGTTTAACCCGAGGGTGCGCGCCACGTCGCGCTTCATGGACATGTTCATCCTCGATTGGCTGCTGGTGACCCTCGGCCTGGGCCTTTCCACGATCCCCTGGTCGCTCCAGCACGCGCTCAACGGCAATGCCACGGCGATGGTGTTGCTGGCCGAATGGGCCCAGGGCATCGCCACCTTCCGACCCGATCCGGCGCTACTCTCCGAAGTAGACCTGATCTACAAGGTGCACCTGTTCTTCGGCATGACGGTCTTCCTGCTGTTCCCCTTCACCCGGCTGGTCCACGCCTGGAGCATTCCCTTGACCTATCTTTTCCGGCCCTATCAGATCGTCCGCACCAAGTTTGTCCGCTACCACCGCTGATTCCTATGGGCAGAAAAAGGCGGGGTAGAACCGCCCCGCCTTGTTCGTGGTTTTTCCGTCCTTATTCGGCCACCGTACCGCCCTTGGCCTTACACTCCTCCTTGGTCAGCGATATCCAACCTTTCCCGGCGCACTCGTTTTTCCTTTGCAGCCGCTCAGATCGGCTGCGGTATTACACTCCGCTTTGCCTTTGCATGCGTTAACGCCGCCGCATTTAACCTTTCCTTCGGCGGCGGGGTGGACGTCTTGCGCAAGTAAGGGACTGCTCACGAATAATACCGCAGACAGCGGTGGCCAGCAAAATGCCCTTGGTATTATTCATACTCTTGCCTCCTGATTTTGGATAGATAACCCGGCCAGCTATTGACGTCCTGCTCAATAGCGGGTCGTTCAACGCACGCGCAGTATCATACTGCACTCCCCCGGCGTTCTCCATGAACACCAGTGATTTGTAGTCGTTAACTTCGTAGCACGGCGGGTCGTCATTGGTGACAGTCAAAGGTCCTCTTTATGAAGGTAAGGAACATGACAAGAGGGACTAGAATAAATGCCAAAGGCGGATTCCTCAGGACGGTAGTAGTGCGCAATGTATTGGAGTTAGCCTAGAAGCTGTCATCACGGCGAATTCGGATTCGACTATCTTACCTTGGACGCCTTACAAAGTTGAATGCCCAGCGCCGGGGTCATCGGGCACGAGGTTCGCGCATCGTGCCCCCGGAGGAAGCCCGCTATGCCCAAGAGCAAGCGATCACGGCAAGCACCCCGCCCGGCCGCGCTCGTCGATGAACGCCAAGCCAGTCTTTTCCAACATGGTATGAGGCTGGACGTGGGGGTGTTTCCAACGAGGTATGAGCCTGGTCCCATCATGCCATGGTGATCGACATGAACGAGACGCGACTGTGCGCGCTGAGGCAGCTCAGGGCTTTCCTGGAGGGGCCGCCCGCTCGGCGGGCTGTCGTCCACTGGACGACAGGCTCAATCCGCCTCGCCCCTCAAGCCGGCGCGAACACCATGTCCCGCACGACGTGCCCGCGTCGGCGAGCCCGCTGCTCATAGCGGGTGAGCGGGCGCCAGCATGGTCTCGGGGCGAAGGCGGCGGTCCCGGCCAGGTTCACGAAACCCGCCTCGCCGGACATCACCGACAGGATATGCAGGGCATAATTCTCCCAGTCCGTGGCCACGAAGACGAGTCCATGGGGCCGGAGTTTCTCCCGCAGAAGCCTGGCAAACGGGGGTTGGATCAAGCGGCGTTTGTGATGGCGCGACTTGGGCCAGGGGTCGGGAAAGAAGAGGTAGACGCCGGAAAGGGCCCGGTCCGGGACGCGCTCGGCAAGTGCCTCGGCGGCGTCGTCCGCGAGCACGCGGACATTGACCAGCGCGGCGGCGGCGATGTCGCGCATAAGACGCCCGAGGCCCGGCCGGTACACCTCGACCCCGAGGTAGTCGTTCTCGGGGTGGCGCGCGGCCAGGGCCACCAGGGTCTCTCCGGCCCCGCAGCCGATCTCCAGATAGCGCTCGGCCTCGCGCCCGAACAGGGCGGCAAGGTCGAGGACGCCCTCACCACCCGGCACCTCGTAGCAAGAGGATAGGGTTTCGAGCGCCCGGCGCTGAGCCTCGGTGATGCGGCCCTCGCGGCGTACGAAGCTCCGCACGGGGCGCCGCCTGGAGCTCGCGTGGGCGCGCGCCTCGGCGGTCAAAAAAACAACCCGTCGATCGGCGAGGAAGCGCTGGCGTAGGCGCGCCGGGGGATGCGTCCGGCCCGATAGGCCTCGCGGCCGGCCGCCACCGCCTTGCACATGGCACTCGCCATCAGGACCGGGTCCTTCGCCCCCGCGATGGCGGTGTTCATCAACACCCCGTCGCACCCGAGCTCCATGGCGATGGCGGCATCGGAGGCGGTACCGACCCCGGCGTCGACCAGGATCGGGACCGTGGCGTTCTCGACGATGGTGCGGATGTTATACGGATTGCGGATCCCGAGCCCCGAGCCGATGGGGGCGGCGAGCGGCATCACGGCGACGCAGCCGATGCGCTCGAAACGCTTGGCCATGATCGGGTCGTCGTTGGTGTACACCATCACCTCGAAGCCCTCGCCCACCAGCACCTCGGCGGCCGCAAGGGTCGCGGGGATATCCGGAAACAACGTCTTCTCATCGCCCAGCACCTCCAACTTCACGAGCGCATGGCCTTCCAGCAACTCGCGGGCGAGGCGGCAGGTGCGGATCGCCGATGGGGCGTCATAACAGCCGGCCGTGTTGGGCAGGATGGTATAGCGGGTCGGCGGGAGCACATCGAGGAGATTGGGCTCGCCCGGATCCTGTCCGATGTTGGTGCGGCGGAGCGCTACGGTTACGATCTCCGCACAGCTTGCGTCGACGGCGCGCCGCGTCTCCTCGAGGTCGCGATACTTGCCGGTGCCGATGAGGAGCCGGGACCGATAGGGGACGCCGGCGATGACCAGCCGGTCTTCGATCACGGTGCTATTCCCTCCCCCCGGCAGGGGGAGGGCACAATCTTATTCCCTCCCCCTGGGAGGGGGAGGGCGAGGGTGGGGGTCGAGCGTCGCATAGTTCTGAGGGACTCAACCCCCATCCTGGCCTTCGTCCTTCCAATGATCCCGTCACTCCACCCTCTCGGTGTAGCCAGGGAGCGAGATTCCGCTCCCCTCCCCTGCGGAGCGGGGGAGGGTAGGGTGGGGGTAAAGCTGCGGTCAGGAAAGGGTTTGGTCAGCGCGTGTAGCGCTGACCCCCACCCCCACCCTCCCCCGTCCGCAAAAAGCACGGACAGGGGAGGGAGTTTCCCGGCGCTGCCGGAGGGAATGGGAGCTTGTCGAGGTACCCGAAACTTCAAATGTCTTTGACTAGGTTTTTTCACAAACTCTCATCCGCCGCCGATGGCGCGGACCACCTCCACCCGATCGCTCTCTTTCAGGGGATCGGCCGCATACCGGCCGCGCGGAACGATCTCGCCGTTGACCTCCACCGCGAACCGACCTCGAACGCCCAGGGCCGCGAGGAGGCCGGCCAAGGTCAGACCCTCGGGCAGCTCCCGTTCCCTGCCGTTCACTATGATCTGCACGGCGCGCAATCCGGCGTGATGTCCTGAAATATTGGATTAATAAAAATTTTGAGGACGACACGCATCACGTACCGCCCGACCCGAGATCCACCGTCAATCCCTCCTGGGCCAGGTGGCAGACGAGGGGCGAGCGCCGATCCGCGATGACGGCGAGCGCCTCGTCATGGATCCGGTGCAGGGCGCCATCGGTCGCCGAAGGGTCGTGGTGATAGAGATATAAGGCCTGGACCTCGGCATCGATCGCCAGGTTGACGGTATCCACGAAGCACGAGTGACCCCAGCCGCGTTTCCGGCGGTATTGATCCGGGGTGTACTGCGCATCGTGGATCAAGACGTCGGCGCCCTGCAGCAAGGCCAGCTCGCGGGCGCGCTCCTCGCTCTCGATGCGGCGTAGATGATCGCGCTCGGCATCCGGGAATTCATGGACGCGGTCCTCGATCGATCTCGACAGAAACCCGCATTCGTTGTCGGAGACATAGACGATGGTCTTCCCCGCTACCTCGATGCGATACCCGTAAGTCGCCCCCGGATGGTGGACATGATCATAATGGATCCGGAACGGGCCGTGGCGCAGGCCGCCATCGTTCGGATCGAGATAACGGGTCGCGGCCATCCAGTGCTCGGTCTGTACCGGAAAATAGGGGGCGCGCATCTGATCGGAGAGGCGCCGCCGGATCTGGTTCGCGTCCCTGCCGGGACCGAAGAAGCACAGGCGCCAGACCGGGTCGAAGGCCGGCTGGAAGAAGGGCAGGCCACAGATATGGTCCCAGTGGTAATGGGTGACGACAACCAACGCCTCGCGCGGCGTGCCGCCCCCTATCAAGTCCTCGCCGAGCGGGATGATCCCGGTCCCGGCATCGCAGATGAGCAGGTGGTCATCGGCGCGCAACTCGACACAGGAGGTGTTTCCGCCCACCCCCATGTGGCTCGCGGCGGGGACCGCGTGCGAGCCGCGCACACCCCGGAATCGCAGGTAGGCCCCGCTCATGCGCCCTGCGCGGCGCCCCTCGGTTCCGCCCTCGCGAGCTGGATCACCAGGTCCTGAATGGTGCGTGAGGCGACCGGCTTGGTGACATACTCGGCCCCGAGCTGCCTCGCGATGCCCTTGTCCTGGCGGTAGTCCTTGGAGCTCATCACCACCACCGGGGTGTCGCGGTGCAAGGGGTGGTTGCGCAAGTCCTCCAGGAACGTCAGCCCGTCCTTGCCGGGCATGATGATATCTAGAAAGATCAGGGCCGCACTGCCGCCGGAGAGGTATTCCAGGGAAGCCGAGGCGGACGGGTAGGACTTGACGTCGACTGCGAGCGGCCCCATGCAGAGCTCAAAGTAGCCTCTCACGGCCGCGCTATCGTCGATCACCACCACCGTGGGCAATCCGGATTCCACCCAAATCCCATGACTTGTCATCGGAGTGCCTGCCGTTACCAAGACGAACCGGCGCAGCGGCCCGCCCATCCTCGCCTCCGTCCTGATCGCCCCGCCAGCCTGCCGCCGGGCCGGTCTGACAATGCCGCCTTAGCGGAAAGACCGGCTTATGTTTACAATTCTCCCGGTGTGGTGTCTTGCCATTTGCGAGAACTATACACCATCGATCGACCACACGCGCGCACCGGACCACGACGCCGGTCACGCAAACTCCCGGGCGGGCGGGCCGGGGCGTGGGTTACGACAGATGATTACCGCCGTTCAGCGTTGGATCTGGGCCCGGGTGGTGGCCTGGCTGACCCGGGAAAAACCGGGCGGCGAGGGTCCTTTCATCGACTTCGAGCGCCTTAGCTACGAGCTCAGGCCCTGTGACGTCCTCCTGGTCGGAGGTCAGACCCGGCTGAGCGAGATCGTCAAGACCATCACCCTGAGCCCCTGGACGCACTCGGCGCTGTACATCGGGCGCTTGCACGACATCGACGGCCCCGCGCTGCGCGAGCACGTCGCCAGGTTCTACAAGGGCGACCCCAGTGCGCAGTTGCTGATCGAGGCCCTGGCGGGACGCGGCACGGTGGTGGCGCCGCTCAACCACTACCGCGACCACCACCTGCGGATCTGCCGTCCGTCCCTGATCTCCAGGCAGGATGCCCAGCAGGTGATCGCCAACGCCATCCAGCGCCTGGGCCATGACTACGATGTCCGCCAGTTGCTCGACCTCGCCCGCTTCATGTATCCCTATGGGCTCCTCCCGCGTCGCTGGCGCTCGACCTTGTTCGCGCACAAGCCTGGCGTCAATACCCGCTGCATCTGTGCGACGATGCTGGTCGAGGCCTTCCAGGGCGTGAACTACCCGGTGCTCCCCGGCTGGGCGGGACAGATCCGCCTCTATGCGCGCAACCCGCGCCTGTACACGCCGAAGGATTTCGACGACTCGCCGTACTTCGACATCATCAAGCACCCGTTCATCGGCGAAGGCGACGTCGCGGGTTACCGCAAGCTGCCATGGAACCAGGAGCCGCCGGCCCGGTGAACGGAGGCAGGTGAACGGGAACAATGGGGGGCGAAGGCCGGTGCCTCAATCCATCGCCCGCGCCACCAGGACGGCGTTGGTGCCGCCGAAGGCAAAGGAGTTGGAGAGCGCCAATCCGATATCCACACGCTCACGGCTGCGGTCCCTCACATAATCGAGATCGCATTCCGGATCCGGGACGCGCAGGTTGATGGTGGGCGGGATCGCGCCGCGACGCACGGCCATGAAGGTCGCCACCAGCTCCATGGCCCCGGCGGCGCCGAGCAGATGGCCGTGCATCGATTTGGTCGCGCTCACCGGGATACGGCGGGCGCGATCGCCGAAGACCTCTTTGATCGCCTGGGTCTCGACGAGGTCGTTCTGCAGGGTGCCGGTGCCGTGGGCGTTGATATAGTCGACGTCCGCCGGGGTGGCCACCCCATCCGCGAGCGCCAGACGCATGGCGCGCGCCTGGGCCGCGACCGAGGGCCGCGTGATGTGGCGGCAATCGGTGCACAGACCGTAACCCCCGATCTCGCCCCGGATCGGGGCGCCGCGCTTCCGGGCATGGTCCAGGGATTCGAGCAGGAGGACCGCCGCCCCTTCGCCGAGCACGAGCCCGGTGCGGTCCTTGGCGAAGGGTTTACACGAACGCGCCGGGTCATCGGGATCTTCGATGGCCAGGGTGCGCAGGGCATCCCAGGCCTTGAGCGTCCCTTGTGTCAAGGGCGCTTCGCTGCCCCCCGCGAACATCACCTCCGCCTCTCCGCGCCGTATCAACCGGTAGGCCTCACCCACCGCCACGGCCGACGAAGAGCAGGCGGTCGAGTAGGTGATGTTCGGACCCCCGAGCCCGTGCTCCAGCGCGATCCATGAGGCGGGGGCGTTGTTCATGGACATGAGCACCGTATAGGGCCGGACCCGATCCGAGCCCCTACCATAAAAGGTCGCGTAGCCCTCATCGGTGGTCTCGGCCCCGCCCATGCCGGTGCCGAGATACACCCCGATGCGGTCGCGGTCCTCGGCCGCGAGATCGAGTCCCGAATCGAATAGCGCCTGGCCGGCGGCGACGATCGCGAACTGGCTGGCGCGGTCCAGGATCCGCAGTCGCGGCTCGCTGAAATGCCGGGCTGCGTCCAACGCCGCCGGCGCCGCCACCGTCACGGAGAGCCGCTTCCGGAGCTCGTCCGGGAGACGCCGGACCCCGGAGACGCCGGCCAGGAGGTTTTCAAAGAACGCCGCGGGGCTGTTCCCGAGCGGGGAGATCACGCCCATCCCGGTCACCACGACCCGCCTCAAGGCACAGGCCCCCGATCGGGATCGACCGCCGTGGCGGAATCGACCGCCGCGGGATCGGCCAGCAGGCATTCGATGCAGTCCACGACATCCTGCACGGTCTTGAGCGCGTTCGCGTCGCGCGGAAAGGTCACCCCGAATTCGTCTTCGACCTGAAACATCAGATCGATGGTGCCCATGGAATCGAGGCCGAGCTGCTCCAGCGATGCAGCGGGATCGAGATCTTTGCGCTCCAGATCGAAGCGTTTGACCAAGAGGTCTTGTAGTCGTTGTAAGGTCGTCATCACGCTCTTCCCCCTCGCCAATATCATCCGCCCGCCCCATCCTCGATGCGGTCATCGCTCCGAGACCCGCGACCGATAGCTAACAGATTGGACCTGTTGGGCCGCCGTCGCGAACCGTATTGGAACGCGCGAGGAAGGCGGCAACCGTCAAACAGGAATGACGGGTACACGCGCAGCCCTAGTCCGTCCACCCGATCGCGGCGTCCTCCTGGCCCCGTATTTCTCACCAGCTTGCCCGCTTACCCCTTGATCCGGGCACATGCTGTGCTTTAATAATAAAAGGGTTACGGTGTCAACGGACGAAAACAGGTGAACAACCGGCCGTAACTCGCATCGATCCGCCCTTTGTATCAACAGGGCTGTCGTCACGGATCGATGCACGGGCACGGACCGCTATGGAGTTCCTTCAACCCTTGGAGAGAATCATGGCAAAGACAGCAGCCAGCGCGAAAAAGCCGGCCAAACCGGCGGCCAAGACCGCGAAACCCGCGGGCCGGGCCGCCCCTAAGACGGCCGCGAAGCGCAAAACCAAGTAAGCGGCCGCGGTCTCTCGCGGCAGCGCTCACAAGGCCGGGGATCGTCAGAGAACCGGCCTTGTTTCTGTTCGAGCGCCATCCGCGCGATGCCTCCCGACGCTTTCGCCGCCCAACGCGCGATTCGGCCCGTCGCTTTGCAGACCGGCACGGACCACCGGCCCTCTTCAAATAAGCGCCTACGCCGCTCATACCGATATCCCGCCCAAGTGTTTTCCTTTGGCCCCGCCGCGCTTTCCGCCGAACTGGAGGGCCGCTAGCCGCGCGTACAAGCCGCCCTGACGCACCAAGGTTGCGTGGGTACCGACCGCCACGATCTCCCCGCGATCCAGGACCACGATGCGATCGGCCCGGCGCACCGTCGCCAGGCGGTGCGCGATGACGATCGTCGTGCGGCCTTCCATGAGCCCGGCCAGGGCTGATTGCACGAGCCGTTCGCTCTCGGCATCGAGCGCGCTGGTGGCCTCGTCCAAGAGCAGGATGGGCGGGTTTCTCAGGATGGCGCGCGCGATCGCGATGCGCTGCCGCTGACCCACCGAGAGCCTCAGGCCGCGCTCGCCGAGGAAGGTGCGGTAGCCATCGGGTTGACGCGCGAGAAACTCGTCGGCCACAGCAAAACTTCCTGCCGCCATCACCTCCGGATCACCGGCCTCGAGCCGCCCGAGACGGATGTTTTCCATCGCATCCATCGCGAAGATCACGGGTTCCTGCGGCACCAGAGCCATGCGCTCGCGCAGCGCCTGCGGGTGCGCGTGCGCGATGTCGATGCCATCGAGGCGGATGCTGCCCGCCCCGAGGTTGTAGAACCGTAGGAGCAGGCGAAACACCGTGGTCTTTCCGGCACCCGAGGGCCCGACGAGCGCCACCGTCTCCCCCGGCTCCACGGTCAAATCGAAGCCCCTGAGCGCGGGTATTTCCGGCCGGGTCGCATAGGCGAAGCTCACATCGCTGAATTCGATCCGGCCCCGCGTGGGATGCACGAGCGACCGCGCAGGCACGGGTGCGCGCACCTCGGATCCAGCCCGCAACAACTCCATCAGCCGTTCCATGGCGCCGGCGGCGTGCTGCACATCGCCGAAGACCTCGCTCAATGCCGCCGTAGAGAGCGCCACGATACCCGCATATAGGACGAACTGCCCGAGCTCCCCACCGCTCATGTGCCCCGCAAGCACCGCCCTTGCACCCACCAAGAGCACGAACAGCATGGCCCCGGACACGGCGATGATCGCGAGCGCGGCAAGCCCGGCGCGATTGCGAAAGCGCGTCCGGGCCGCATCGAAGGCCTGCTCCACCCGCTCGGCCATGCGGCGGGCGAACCATCCCTCGAGCACCGCGGCCTGCACGGTCGCGATCCCGTTCAAGGTCTCCCCCGCGAGCGCGCCCGCCTCGGCGAGCCGGTCCTGACTCTCACGCGACAACCGCCGGGCACGGCGTCCCAGCACCATCAAGGGCGCGAGGGCGGCGGGCACGAGCAAGAGGACGAGACCCGCGAGCCGCGGGCTCGTAAGTCCCATCAAGACCAGCGCGCCGCAGAGCGTTACCGCGTTGCGCAAGGCGATGGACACGCTCGATCCGACCAGGGACTGGACCAAGGTCGCATCGGCCGTGAGCCTGGAGAGCACCTCCCCGATGGGAGTGACCTCGAAGAATCCCGGGCTCAAGGTGATGACTCTCGCGTAGACCGCATTGCGGAGATCGGCGACCACACGCTCGCCGAGCCACGACACGAGGTAGTGTCTCAGGGCGACGCACACGGCAATGAGCGCGGCGATCGCGAACAAGGCGAGAAACTGACGGTCGAGGGGGCGATCGAGGGCAGCGGCTTCGGGGCCCAGGAGCCCGGCGTCGATGATCCGCCTGAAGGCCATGGGCAGGATCAGCAAGGCGCCGGAAGCCACCAGCAGCACGACGGCGGCCAGCGCCATGATCGGGGCGTAGGGTAGCAGATACGGCAGCAGATCGCAGAGCGGCCTCAAGCGGCCCGGCCCGAGCGACCCCCCCGTTCCCGCCCTTGGCAAGGGGGGGTTGGGGGGGTCTACGCCTCCCGCCGTACCGTCTGTTTTCACGGCCGCCGGTTTATCGTGGTAGGCACGTCCCATGTACCGCGTCGTCGCGGTTCGATCGATCCGCTAATCGGTACGGCGGACCCGATATCCGATCGATAAGAGATACAGGAACAAGAACAACGCGAAGTAATACTCCTGCGGTTCGCTCCAGCGGATGGCGAACGGCAGGGGGCCGATCCCGAACCAATCCTCCAGACGATCAGGCATCCGCACCAGGATGGCGAGGAGCGCGCTCGGCAGGCAGATATAGGTCGGCCAGAACCAGGCCCGCCAGTCGCCCTTTTGCACGTCGCCACGCTGCAGGAGCACATGAATGATCCCGCCGTAGAGCACGAACAGCTCGAGCAGCAGTCGCGGTTTTTGATCGAACCAACTGCTGATGTTGTGTAGGTTGGTCTCGCCCTGGTCGTTGGCGGCCATGAGCGACTCGGGTGTGGACCAGCCGAAGAGGTGCTGGCCCCAACTCAGCTCTTCGCCGGCCAGATACACGCAGGCCAGGGTGACGAGCGCTACCCAGCCCTGGAGCCACCCCGTCGGGAGACGGGTCCGATGACGCAAGGCCGCGATCCCGGCGACGACCCCGAGCGCCGAGCACAGGGGCGTGGCCAACTCGACCACCCCCAACTCGTGATCGAACCAGCGGGTGTGGGCCGCTCCACTATAGGCCCGAACGCCCAATTCCAGGATCAAGAGGAGCGGCGGGAACCACAGCCACAGCCAGCGCGGCGGTTCCTCTTTGGACATCGGCGCCCGATAAGTGACCGCGGGGCTGCTCATCCGGGGTGGTACAGATACCAATAACGATCCGCGACCAGCAACAGGAACAGGAACGCCAGATAATAGATCGAATAACCGAAGGTCTTCATCGCCAGGCGGTCGTCGTGGTCGCGCTGCATGCGGATCGCGTGATACAGGAAACCGGCGTCGAGGACGAGCACACCCGCGAGGTACCAGAGGCCGCTCATATAGGTCGCGAATGGTAAGAGGCTCACCACCGTCAGCACTATCGTATAGAGCAGGATCTGCAAGCGCGTGTAGTCGAGGCCGTGGGTGATGGGCAGCATCGGGATCTCGGCCTCTGCGTAGTCCCCGCGGCGGTAGATGGCGAGCGACCAGAAATGCGGCGGGGTCCAGGCGAAGATGATGAGAAACAGCAACAGCGCGTGCGGGTCCACGCTCCCCGTCACGGCGGTCCAACCGAGCACCGGCGGGGCCGCCCCGGCGGCACCGCCGATCACGATGTTCTGGGGCGTGGCGCGCTTCAAGAACATCGTATAGATCACCGCATAGCCGATGAGCGAGAGGAGGGTCAATACCGCGGTCAAGACGTTGACATAGAACCCGAGGAGGCCCATCGCCGCCACCCCCAGCACCGCGGCAAACCAGAGCGCCCTGGACTTATCGAGGGTCCCCTGTGGCAGGGGCCGCCAGCGGGTGCGGGACATGAGCGCATCGATGCGGTGATCGGCGACCTGGTTGATCACCGCCGCCGAGGCCGCCGCGAGCGCGATGCCGAGGGTGCCGCACAGAAGCGCCTGGAGCGGCACCTCGCCCGGGCTCGCGACCAGCATCCCGGCCACCGCGGTCAGCACGATGAGCGCCACCACCCGGGGCTTGCAGAGCGCGTAATAATCGCGCCAGGCGACCGATGAACGAGGCTCGACGGCCTGATGCTGCGACATGGGTGGCGTGCCCTGGAGATGACGTTGCTTGGCGATGACGTTGCCTAGGGTTGGCGGCGAAGGATAGCACGGATGGACGGTGCGGCCGGTCAGGGCAAAAGGAAATGGCGGCGCAGTAGCCCGGCCGTGAACGTCGCGCGCAGATAGAACCCGCGCGGCAGGGTCTCGATGGCACGGCCATCGGTGCCGACACAAGCCGTACGCGCCCGCGCGTTGGCGGCCTTGGGTCGGATCTGGAGGTAGGTGCCGTAATGCGCGGAGATGCGCTCGACCTCGCCGAGACACACCATCTCCATCAATTCCTCGAAGTCGCGGCGCAGCACCGCCTCCTCTTCCGGTATCGGGCTCCACAGGAGCGGCGAGCCGATGCGGCGCAGGGGCACCGGGATGTCGCGCGCGCCCTCGACCGGGATGAACAGCACCCGGCAGAGCTTGCGGCGCAAGAGCGATCCCTCCCAAAGCAATCCCGCGTGGCCTATGAGGGGTACGATCGAGACATAGGTCGATTCCCGCGGCAGTCCGTCATGGCCGACCGGGATGCTTTTGAGCTCGATCCCGAGATGCGGGAAATCCGGCTCCGGCTGCGAGCCCGAGGTGGCGCCGAGCGCGCGCTCCAGCGCCTCGCCCACCCAACCTTTGGCGCGCCTGAGATCGAGGGGGGCGCGCTCGCCCAGATGGGCGGCCAGATCCGAAAGTGTCCAGCCCGCGAGCCGCCGGGCGCGTAGGCGCAGTTCCTCCTCGCTCTCGGGGGGCGGGGGCTGCATCGGGCTCCTGGTCGCCACTTCGCCGCAGTATAATACGCGAGTAATCTTCGTATACTATTCCCATCGTGACGATCGCATCGAACGATGGCGACGCTGCAGCTCCCCGAGGCGGTCCGTGCCCATCTCCGCTCCGTGGTGCGGGCAGGCTATCCCAACGAGACCTGTGGTCTTTTGCTCGGGCAGGCGGGCCCGGATGGGGTACGGGTCCATGAGGCCGTGGCGGCCGTGAACCTCAACCGCGAACGGCCCGGGGACCGCTACGACCTCGACCCCCGGGGCCACCTGCGCGCGGAAGAACGGGCGCGGGCGCTCGGGCTCACGGTGGTAGGCGTCTGGCATTCCCACCCCGACCATCCCGCCCGACCTTCGGAGACCGACCGCAACGGGGCGTGGGAGGGCTGGTCGTATTTGATCCTGTCGGTCACCGCGGAGGGCGTGCCGGAGCTGCGTTCCTGGCGCTTGCACGGCGAGCGATTCGAAGAGGAGGACCTGGAACCATGACACGGGGAACCATGACACAGGTGACGGTGCGCATCCCGATGCCGCTCCGGACCTTCACCGGCGGCGCCGCCGAGGTGGTCGGCAGCGGGGCCACGGTGCGGGAGGTATTGGCGGCGCTCGGACAGGACCACAGTGGGCTCCTGCCCCGGATCCTGACCCCCGAGGGGCAGATCCGAAGCTTCGTGAACATCTACCTCGGCGAGGACAACGTGCGGGTATTGCAAGGCCTCGACACGGCCGTACCCGAGGGCGTGGTCTTGTCCATCATCCCGGCCGTCGCGGGCGGAGCCGGGGCGCGCGAACGCCGCCTCCTCGATCTGCGCGCCTGCATCCCCGAGGTGAGCCCTGGCGACGCCCACGCCATGCGACAGCAAGGGGCGGCGCTGGTGGATGTCCGCGAAAAGGACGAGATCGCCCAAGGCAGCCCGGCCGGGGCGCACCGCCTGGGCCGGGGTTTTCTGGAATTGCGCGTCGAGGAGGCGATCCCGGACCTCGAGCAGCCGGTGCTGGTGATGTGCGGGGGCGGGACGCGCTCGCTGTTCGCCGCCGAGGACCTCTTGCGCCTCGGCTATCGGGATGTGCGCTCCGTCATCGGGGGGTTCACGCGCTGGAAGAACGAGGGGCTGCCCTTCGAGCTCCCGCGGGTCCTGGACGAGCAGAGCCGCGAGCGCTACTCCCGGCACCTGCTCATGCCCGAGGTGGGCGAGGCCGGGCAGCACCGGCTCATGACCTCGAAAGTGATGCTGATCGGGGCCGGCGGTCTGGGCTCGCCGGCCGCGCTCTATCTGGCCGCCGCCGGGATCGGCACGCTCGGGATCGTGGACCACGATGTGGTCGACCGCAGCAACCTCCAGCGCCAGGTACTGCATACCGACGCCCGCGTCGGGACTCCCAAGGTGGACTCCGCGCGCATGGCCCTCCTCGCGCTCAATCCCGCGCTCCACATCGACGGGCATGCGCTGCGCCTCGACAGCAGCAACGTCGAGGAACTCCTGCGGGGTTATGAGGTGGTCGTGGACGGCTCGGACAACTTCGCGACCCGTTATCTCGTCAACGACGCCTGCGTCAAGCTCGGGATCCCGAACGTCCATGGCGCCGTGTTCCGCTTCGAGGGCCAGGTATCGGTGTTCTGGCCCGGCTACTCCAAAGCCGCCGGACCCTGTTATCGCTGCCTCTATCCCGAGCCCCCGCCACCCGAGCTCGCGCCGTCCTGCGCCGAGGCCGGGGTATTGGGCGTCTTGCCGGGGGTGATCGGGCTCCTGCAGGCGGTCGAGACGGTGAAGCTCGTCCTCGGGATCGGCGAGCCTCTCATCGGCCGCATGCTCTATTACGATGCCCTGGCCGCGCGTTTCTCCGAGCTTCGGCTGGCACGCGACCCCGAGTGCCGCTATTGCGGCGCCGGCGCGCACTCCCCGGGTTACGTCGACTACGAGGTCTTCTGCGACGTCGCGAGCGGATGATGGAAACCCTCGCCGCCGGGACCGAAGTGCGTGGGCTCCCGGCCGCCGTCGGCCATACGCCGCTCGTGGCCCTGGACCTCGGGGCGCCGAGCGGCATCCGCATCTACGCCAAGCTCGAGTCGGTCAACCCCGGCGGGTCGATCAAGGACCGGCCGGTCTTGCGCATGTTGACCGAGGCGGTGCGCGCCGGGCGTTTTACCGGCGAGCACCGCCTCCTCGACTCCTCGTCGGGCAATGCGGGGATCTCCTACGCGATGCTCGGCGCCGCGCTCGGCGTCCCGGTCACCATCGTCGTGCCCGGCAACGCCAGCCGCGAGCGCCTGGATCGGATCGTCGCCCACGGCGCCGAGCTCAACATGACCGATCCCTTGAAGGGCTACGATTTCGCGCTCGATGAGGCCAAAAGGCTCGCGGCCGAATATCCGGAGCGCTATTGGTATTGCGATCAGTACAGCAACCCCGACAACTGGCGTGCCCATTACGCGGGCACGGGCGCCGAGATCCTGACGGAGATCCAATCGGAGACGGGCGACGTCCCCGATGCTTTCGTCGCCGGTGTCGGCACCGGCGGTACCCTGACCGGCGCCGGCCGTCGCCTCAGAGAAGCCAATCCGAACCTCCACATCCTCGCCGTGATCCCCGAGCGTTTCCCCGGCATCGAAGGCTTGAAACCGCTTGGCCAGCCCGGCGACATCGTCCCGGCCATTCTGGATGAAGGTCTCATCGACGAACGCGCGGAGATAACGAGCGAGGAGGCCGCGGCGATGTGCGCGCGCTTGACCCATCTCGGCCTCTTCGTCGGGCCCTCTTCCGGCGCCTTCGCCGCGGGCGCGCTCCGCCTCGCCGCCACCGGCCTTTACCGCACCATCGTCACCGTCCTCTCCGACACCGGCGAGCGCTATGGCTCGACCGGCATGTGGCGGCGGGAGGCGATGCCATGACGAAAGGTCCGCACGGTCTCCCGGCCCAGCCGCACGTCCACCCCGGACCTCCCATCGGGCGTCTCGTAGGCGACGACCCCGCACCTAGCTAGCTAGCGGAGATTCAGCGCATCTCACACCCCAAACGCCGCGGCTCGCAAGCGATCACGGGCCGGTCGGCAGAGCACCACCACAACACTCGCTCGCGTGAGTATCCTTGCTATAGGGGCGCCTCTTTGCAATGCCGGCAAAAGCAAGAAAGTTACGACGGAGTAAGTGTTATCTCACTCTGTTCCTGCGGGGGATCTGCGTTAGCCGCGGCATGCGCGCTGCTAATCGTCATCCTGCCAATGCCCGTAGTGGCTCAGTCGACGACGCAAACCCCGATCATTGACCGCGAGCGGTTCTTCGGCGATCCGGAGATCGCCGGCGCTCAGATTTCGCCCTCGGAGCCACCCCCTCCCACCGAGAGTATAGATAATACTATGAATAATCTCACCACACGCCTGAAAGCCTTCGATACCCGCCTCGAGGAAATGCGCGAGAAGCTGCGCATTCCCGGGCTCGCGCTCGTCATTGTCAAGGATGCCAGCATCGTCTATCTCAAGGGCAAAGGCTATCGCAACCTGGAGGAGCGGCTGCCCGCCACCGAGGACACACTGTTCGCCATCGGTTCGACCAGCAATCCTGGTCCTGATGGCGATCGAAGAGGGCAAGCTCGCCCTGGAAGACTCGCCTAAGAAGTGCCTACCCTACTTCTCGCTCAAAGATCCCGAGGCCGACCAGAAGATCATGCTGCGCCATCTGCTCACCCACCTCGGGACTCGCCCGCACCGATCTCGGTTGGTTCACAGGGAAGCTCAGCAAGGAAGAGGTGATCCGGCTGGCCGGACGCGCCGAGCCCATCGCCAAGCTGGGTAAGGAGTTCCATTACAATAACGTCATGTACCTCGCCGCCGGCGAGTGTGTGGCGGCGGTGATGGGCAAGCCGTATCCGGATCTCCTCCAGGAACGGATCTTCGATCCGCTCGGTATGAAGGACGCCAATACGAGCGTCGCGAAGACCCTGACGCTACCCGCGCGCGCCGTCGGCTATCACGAGTTCGGCGAGCAGCGCGCGCGCCGTCCGGTGCCGATGCGTCCGCTCGACCATGTCGCGCCGGCGGGCGCCATCAACGCCTCGGCGCGGGACATGGGGCAGTGGCTGAGGCTACTCCTTGGCCGCGGGGCCGTGGACGGCCAGCGCCTGATCTCAGAACAGAACTTCGCTCGCCTCTGGCAGCCCTACATCGAGGTCGGACCCTTCGCCTATGGCCTCGGCTGGGGCCTGGACAAGTGGAACGGCAAATCCCAGGTCGCGCACGACGGCGGCATCGACGGGTTCGTGACCCGCGTGGCCCTGCTGCCCGAGGAGAACATCGCCTTTGGGCTGTTCACGAATATCGATAATGGCGAAATCCACGGCTGGGTCACCAACGAGGTGTTCTCGTTGTTTACCTCGGCGGGCGGCGCGCCCCAGGGCAGCAGCGCCGAAGCGGAGGCGGCAACCTATGGCGTGCTTGGCGGGCTGAAGGCCGAGGTCGCCTGGACGGGACGGAGCCTGGTGCTGCGGTGGCCAGATCGCCCCGAATACCCGCTGGGGCGCTTCGAGGGGGCGGCGCTACCGCCTGGGGGCACCGACGCGCGCCGGCCTGTTCGCCACGGTTCGCCCCAAGGAGGATGACCCAGCCCGCACCGAGCTTTTCCTGGAACAGCCTTGGGGCGATGTCGCCCTCGATCGCCTCACGCAAGCGGAGGTCGAGGCGGCGCAGAAGCAGTCGCCACCCACCGAGCTGCTTGCTTTGGTAGGCGCCTACAGGCCGAAGGACAAGTTGACCGAGGTGCGGCTCGAAGCCGTCGAGGGTCGGGTATCGCTCGTGATCCCAGGCCAGCCACCGTATCCGCTCCTTCGCCGGCAAGAGGATGAATTCGGGCTCGGGGGCCTTCCCGCGACCTTTGCCCTGACGCTGCGGCGCGACGAGCACGGTGCGGTGACCGGCTTCGCAGTCAAGGAGCCGGGAGTAACGCTTGACCACCAGCGCGTTGGGCCGACGGGCGTGCCGGATATCCCTATCGATGTGCTGGAGCGGCGGGTGGCGCAGGCGCACGGGGCGGAGCGGCTCGCACGCCTCAAGACGCTGGTGCTAGCG
The DNA here is from genome assembly GCA_030860485.1 of Pseudomonadota bacterium. Classification (NCBI taxonomy): domain Bacteria; kingdom Pseudomonadati; phylum Pseudomonadota; species Pseudomonadota bacterium. Next base: position 21,213 of record JALZID010000290.1, read on the forward strand.
GGCACCGTGGACTTCGTGCACGAGGGCGTCATGGGAACGCTGACTATCTACCGGGAGGTCCCGGCGCAGTACGCCGAGGTGCCGTGTTCCAAGCCTTCGACCGCGACATCGGCCGCGCGCGGGTAGTGTTCGATGGCGAGCGTGCGGCGGACTCTGTGGACTTCGCGTCCATCGGGGATCCCTACCCCGCCCAGGCCGATGACATCCGCGTGAGGGCGTGGTTTAACCCCCATGAGGATTGGAAAACCCGGTTCCCATCCGTGCGTGTGGTGGGTCACTCGCAAGTGGGTCGGGAGGGCGTCATCGTCGTCGAGCTTGAGCGAGCCAGCGGCGTCAAGCTTACCGAGTATTACTCCAAGAAGACCTATCTCCTCCGAAAGCGGGAGCGTCTGGTCCCGGGGCTGCCGGGGCGAGAGAGGCCGACCGCCACGACCACCGAGGTCTACGACGACTACCGCCAGGTGGCGGGCGTGATGATCCCCCATCGGTTCGAGGCCGAGACATGGAACGGCAAGGTCGTCACGGTCATCCGCGAGGCTCAGCCCAACGCGCCGATCCCGCCGGGCACCTTCGCCCTGCCCAACTCCAAGAATTCGGTGGTTGTCCATGTACATACACACTCCGGTATTGGCGACGGAACTTTCGTTAATACACGGACCGAAAACCTCACGGCCCGGCTAGCTAGCCGCTCATGGCGCGGCGCCCAAGCCGGAGTTGCCGCGGTGGCTGCTTGCTCGCCATCCAGTGGTGGTGGCCCGGGCCTATTCGATGGGCTCGGCGGCATCGGACTCGAACAGGCTGCGCAGCTCGTCCGCCGCTTGCTTCGCGCTCTGGATGAGGGCGGTCTCATCGTGGTAGATCGCGTGCTGGCGCTTCAACAGGGCCTCGTCGTAATCGCGGAACATCCTCACCGTTCGTTCTCCCTCCGCTCGCGCTACCCCTAATCCGCAAAGTACCTCGCGCGCCATTTCCAGGCTGGAGAGATAGGTATCGCGATACAGCACCTCGACGTCGAGATCCATGAGCTTGTGGCAGTGAAAGCGGTTGCGCGCCCGCGCGTAGATGGGAACATGCGGGAAGTGTTTGCGCAGCATGCTCGCGATCTTGACGGAGGTCTCGATGTCGTCGATGGCGAGCACGAAGAGCTTCGTGTTCTCGACCTTGGCCGCGCGCAGAAGCTGCAGGCGGGAGGCATCGCCGTAGTAGATCTTGCTGCCGAACTTGCGCACGAAGTCGACCTGGGGCTGACTGATCTCGAGCGCGGTGAACGCGATGCCACGCATGCGCAGGATACGCGCGATGATCTGGCCAAAGCGCCCGAAGCCGGCGATGATCACCGGGTTGGCGGGCTCGTCGATGCGGTCGTACTCGGGCTCCTCGTGTCGCGCGGCCCAAGGCTTGAGCAGCTTGTCGTTCATTAGAAAGAGCACCGGGGCGAACATCATCGACAGCGTGATGGCCATCACCAGCGTTTCGGCCGTCTCGGTGGCGACGATGCCGTAGTCGCGCGCAAGGCCGAACAGCACGAAGGCGAACTCCCCGCCCGCTGCGAGCGCGATGCCGAGGTTGCGGGCGGTATCGCCGCCGCAGCCGGCCAGCCTCCCGATGACATAGAGCACGGCGAACTTGATGAGAATGAGCGCGGTGGCCAGGCCGATGAGCAGCAGCCCCTGTTCCCCGACGAGGCCGAGATTCACCGACATCCCGACGGCGATGAAGAAAAGGCCGAGCAGCAGGCCCTTGAACGGCTCCAGTTCGGCCTCGATCTCATGGCGGAACTCCGAGTCGGCGAGCAAGACGCCCGCGAGAAAGGCGCCCAGTGACATCGAGAGTCCGAGCGCGTGCATGAGCAGCGCCGCCCCGATGACCGCCAGCAGTGCAGCCGCGGTGAAGATCTCGCGGGTGCCGAAGCGTGCCACGGCGCGGAACACCACGCGCAGCAGTTGGTGGCCAACCACCACCATCGCGACGATCACCGCGAGCGCACGCATGATCCCCACCCAGTCCACGCCCTTCTCCGACAGTTCCGGGCCGACTGCCAAGAGCGGCACGATGGCGAGCGCCGGGATCACCGCCAAGTCCTGGAACAGCAGGACGGCAAACGCCTCACGCCCGTGCCTCGTGGTCAGCTCGCCACGCTCCGCCAGCGTCTGTAGCACGAACGCCGTGGAGGACAGGCCTGCTCCCACCCCAATCACCACCGCTGCCAACCAGGGCTGCCCCATGGCCGCGGCGAGCAGCGCGATCGGCAGGGCGCTTAGCAGCAGTTGTGCGCTGCCCAGCCCGAACACGGTGCGGCGCAGGACCCAGAGTCGCGAGGGTTGCAGCTCCAGGCCGATGATGAAGAGCAGCAGCACCACGCCGAGCTCGGAGAAGTGCAGCGTGTTCTCGACCTCGCGCACGAGCCCAAGACCCCACGGCCCGATGAGCATGCCGGCGATGAGATAGCCGAGGACGGTGCCAAGGCCAAGCCTCTTAAAGAGCGGCACGAGGATCACCGCTGCGGCGAGGAAGATCGCGATTTGTTCGAGCATAGGGGGGATGGTCTATGGGGCCGGATGGATACGCGAGGCTGGATATCAGCTTCGGATGACTCTGGCAACAACTCGCGCCGCAGGCGCGAAAGCGAGCGCCTCGCTACTCACGGCGCCGGCATCTGACTGCCTCGATCTCCCCCGACGCGATGTGCCGACTGTTGCGCGGGTGCCTACTTCAACACCTCCCGCTTCATCTCCTCAAGCGATAACCTCTTGCCAACCCTGAATTCCTCCCTGGCTGCCTCGATATTGGCCCTAAACTCCGGATTCGTACTCAAGGCCAAAGCCTCGCGATCCACGTGTTTCAGCGGTACTAACGCGGCTACGGGTTTCTTCTTGGAAGTCAGAACGAGGATATCCTCATCCAATGCCTCCGCATAATCCGATAAAGGTTTGGATGCGTCGGATAGCTCTATCGTTTTCATAACCTGATCTCCTGGCCACCGATATAGAGCTTGTCGCCTCTCTTCCGTCCTACCGCCAGAATCCTCACCATATCGGGTTCTTCAGCAGCCACGTCATAGAACACTCGGAAATAGCTGGCGCGCAATTCCCACGGCGCAATCGGGTTGGGCCGCAGGCCTTGCAGTGTTTGGTCTCGACCAACGGCTGGTGAGACAACTGCTCTTCGATCGCATCCAAGACCCTGGTCCGCTCGCGCGGTAAGTGTCAGTAACTGCTCCCGAACTGACCGCGCAAACGCAATCGCGTACGCCATTTAACATTATATCACCCGCCGTCAGCGCTGAGCCACCGTGCGGCAGAAAGCGCACAGGACGGAAATGCTGTGCACCATCCCGACTCTCTCTACCCTCGATCACTTCCCTGGGAACATCACTTTCCAACCGCAGCCGACCTCACAGCCTCGCCTCGCGCCACTGCCCTTTCATCGGCGAGATCATGACGTAGAAGCGCTCATTGCCCAAGGGCTGGCTGGCTACGGTATCAGGGATCGTAGGGCGCAATAGAGCCGAACCCGATCGTCAAAGCGCTTGGGGCAAATGGCAAGACCTGACCATAACCGCATGCACGCAGCGCACCTTACGCTCACTAGCAACCCCCACCCCCAGACACCCCTCCCGCCCCTCCCGATCGATCACTCTTGCCCCGGCGACGAAACCGGGTTGTCAACCGCGACGCACGTTATACTTAGTTAGCGTCGGGGAGATTCATGCACGACTACGAGCTGACCATTACGACCGAGCGCGGCCAGTAACCCACCGAACGCACGCAAGAGGGACCCCCGGCGCCGATCTCATTGCACGGCCTTCCGAGCCGCTAACCCGCCCTGTCAGGCTACGGGCCTCCACGATCCGCATCCCGGTCCCCTAGAGGAGCCGGATCATCAATCCCACCGTGCCGCTCGTCGAGGCCGACACCCCCTTCGCGACCGCCAGGTGGGTCAGGAAGCCCTCGACCTCCACTGCCCCCATGTCGCGGGGTGTCTCTTGTTGTGATGCAATACGAAGCGGCGGATCCAGTCCACGTACGCATGCTCGGTCCTGATGCTATAGTGTTTGCGCCGGATCCGGTCCCGGACCTGGTCCAGCAGACGGGGTTGTCCGTCACCCATACCCACCTCCGAAGGTGTGATTGCCTCCCGGCGTTAGGGGGTACTATAATTTGGCAAGTGCTTGATCTGTGCGACAGGGCGCTGGTCTAGTGACCTACTATTCAGCCCTGTGACGCAGAAGAAAAGCACCTTTTAGGTGGTCTACTTCGCGTTAGAACTCATCAATGGAAGAGGATGCAATAGAAGCGGAAGTAAAGCAGGCATGGCGATCTCACCGCGACACATCGCCCTCCGTACGGCGAATTAACGTTCGTCGGCTACTATTTCAAGCTGAATGTCAAGCCAAGCGGGATATCGCAGCGCACCTGTCTCTCGGCGTGGATCTATTGCTCGAAGCTCTCCAGGTTCTAATGCAGCTGCGGCAGATTCAAACGAGGAGAGCGAAAAGGAAACTGCACCTCCCCAATTTGGCGTTCTGGCTTTTGGTTGATCGCCAGATTGGCCTTGTTTGCTCAATCTATCGTCTCATAACAAACGGTCTTGATGAACCGGCACGCGTCTTAGGTAGAACTTTGCTGGAAACGACGGAGCTGAGCGTAGCAGTTCTGTATGACACAACACTCGCCGAAGGGTACGCGAGCGATGAAGACTATGACGCAAACCAATTCTGGGTCGACCGCATATCACGAGGGAAGGTTACGCGTCTCGTTAAGACCGCCATGATGACTCTTGACGCGGATGAGGAAATGGCGAACGACCTGCTAGCTCTTCGTCGTGACGTAAAGCAACGTTTCTCGGGCTCTGTTCATTCAAGCTTTACATCGAGTTTTCATTCTTCGCTCGTTGTTTCATTAAGTAGCCCTGGACGTTTGGCTACCAATACATTAGGACACGTCAGTGCTTTCACCCCATCCTTATGCGCTGCGGTGATTCATGAAGTCCATTTTTTCGTAGTTTTCGTAGTTAGGTCCATCCTAAAGCGCCCCAACGAAACCGTCCTCAGCGATGTCCTACCCGATGAAGCCGCTTCATTCATGGTGGCGGCCGTCGTTTTCCAAAATCTTGTTCAGAAGTATGAACAGAGGCTCCACGATGTCACTGACAGGATACTGGATGAGCTCTAATCGGGTAGCCGGGGGTGTTTAGCCCCCAGCCCCCACACCACCTAGCATGCAGGTCCGCACTAGGCGGTTCGCAAAAGTGGAGCACACGATGACATCAGGTATAGCCGTGGGCACGCATCCAAAGCGCACGGACGGATATCAAGCCCTGGCGTTTCAGTCAATCATTCGTCATCCCGGTCTGTGTCGCCAAGGTCTTAGACAGGTGCCAGTAGCTTTTGCTGCTAAGCGCCGCCAGGATCGCGTGACGCTTACTCGTCCCCAACGCCAGAAGATTGCGGACTTTGGTGCGCACCCAGCGCCACTGCTTCCAGTAGCACATACGGATGCGCCTTCGGATCCACGAGTCGATTTCCGGTATGGGTCGGTAGTAATCCGAGATGCCGAAATAGTTCACTCGGGACGTCCGTGTCCCTCGCTCTGCGGGCACCTTGGGATGTGTGAATCGGCTTTCCTGCCGATTCGTCATCCAGCCTCTGACATAACGCGCGAGCCGGTCGAGCCGATAGGCCATCGAGACGCCCCAGCTCCGTCCGGTGAGTTTCCGGACGTTATGCTTGAAGTCGGCGAAGGCTTGGTGGGACCATCGCAGTTTCGTTTCTCGAAAGGTAACCCCCAGGAACTCACAGTCACTGGTCTTGACCACTCGGCTCTTCTGTTCCGCACCCTCCCTGGTGCGGCCCCTTCGGGCAACCTTCGGTTGACCCCTTTCGCTCCCGGCGAAAGGGTGACCGCGAGTTTCAGCTCGCGGATCAGGTACCGCGTAACACTGGCCTTGACACGTTCACCGGTGCGAGGGCTCTTGACCAGGATAAGCAGGTCATCGGCATACCTGGCAAACCGGTATTCACGCCGTTCCAGTTCCTTGTCGAGGCCATCCAAGAGGATGTTGGCGAGCAACGGGGAGAGCGGACCACCTTGCGGCGTGCCAAGCTCCGTTGCCTGGATGATGTCCCCCACCAGCACACCCGCCCGCCGCGCCTCGGCTCCCCCGGTCGGGCTCGTCGCCGAAGGCGAGTGCATCACGGCTCCTCCTTGTGCTTTCGTGTTCGGCCCTTCACCGTCGACATGGTCCTCAGTCCGGCTCCCGTGGCCTATCCCGGCCGCATGCCAGGCAGATCTCCCCGCGTCGCTTAGTGAGAAAAAGGGGCCAGGATCGATTAATGTCAGCGATACCTAATGCGCCGCAGCCGACGCCGTGGATCGCCGCTGCCTTTCCAAACCCTCTTGTCCGGCGCGGCTGATCTTGTTTTGTTTGGGCATCTAAGAGGAGATGGCATAATGGCTAGATCAGTTGTGGATTTTTTTGACGAAGCATCGAAGCTTGACGAACACGACCGGGCCACATTAGCGGGCCTATTGCTAGAGAGCATTGAGCACGAACCAGACCCTGACGTCGAGGAGGCGTGGAAGCGCGAGATTGCGCGCAGAATAGGGGAGCTCGATTCTGGCTCTGTTTCCTTGGTCCCCTGGGAAGAGGTGAAGGCGAAGCTGTTCCGTGCAGCGAGCGACGAATCTTGATTGTGCGCTTTCACCGCGCTGCCGAGGCAGAGCTTTTGGAAGCTCGGGCTTGGTATGCGGACGAAGCGAAATTGCAGCAAGAGCGTTTGCGACGGAGTTCGCTTGGGCTGTACGGGAAATCTGCAATGCACCGGAACGTTGGAAGCGCGCCGATTATGCAACGCGTCGGTTCATGCTGCCGAACTTTCCATTCAGTATCGTCTATCGAGTGCAACAGGATGCGGTGGAGGTCGTCGCGGTGGCCCATCACCGGAGGCGGCCTGGCTACTGGCGTGGTCGTTAATCCGTGGCCCAACTAATCGCGAACCGGACGCCGGAACCGTCGGCGTTTTTCTTCAGCGTCCTGGGCGGCGGCGGTTAGCTCAGGCGTTGGGCGTAACGAGAAATGAACGCCAAAGAGGCATACGAGTCAACGCCGTGGTACATCCACGGGTCGCGGCGGTCTTCCCGCCAGCTTGTCCGCCTCGGTCACCCAACCCCCGCCCATGGCCTTGTAGGTGTTGATGAGGGCTTGGATGACGTCGTTTTGTGTCTGCGCGTGGGACAGCTCGGCGTTGAAGAGGCTGCGCTCAGCATCGAGCACCTCCAGATAGCTCGTATAACCGCCCTCGAAACGAAGGCGTGCCAGCCGCGCGTAATGACGCAATGCGTCGATCTGGCGCGCCTGGGTGGCGAGCCGCTCGCGCGATTTCCGGTGGCCGATGAGCGCATCGTCCAGCTCGCGGAAGGCATTTTGAATGGCTCGCTCGTAGGCCACGAGGAGCTGTTGTTGCTGCGACTCGGCCTGCTCGACCGTGCCCTCGATGGCGCCGGCGGTGAAGATGGGACCGACGAGGCTGCCCGCGAACTGCCAGGTGTGGGCGGAACCGATGAAGAGATCGGAAAGCTCCACGCTCGAAAAACCGAAGAGCCCCGTGAGTGTGATCCTCGGATAGTACAAGGCTCGCGCCGCCCCGATGCGGGCGTTGGCGGCGATGAGGTTTTCTCCGCCTGGCGCAGGTCCGGCCGGCGCGCGAGTAGCTCCGAGGGCAGTCCCGCAGGCACCTCGGGTAAGGCCAGCTCATCGATAGATCTGGCGCGCCGGATCAAACCCGGGTCGCGTCCTAATAGCACGGACAGGGCGTTCTCGTTCTGGGCGATGGCCGTCTCGATCTGCGGGATGGTGGCCAGCGCGGCCTCGTATTCGGAACGCACCTGGGCCAGCTCGACCTCGGACACGACCCCGCCTTTGAAGCGCTTCTCGAAGAGCTGGAGCGCATCCTTGCGGGTCTTGACGGTGCGGTGCGCGATGTCGAGTTGCTTGTCGAGGTTGCGCAGATTGACGTATCCGCCCGCCACGCCCGAGACGAGCGTCAGGATCACCCCGCGCCGCCCCTCCTCGCTCGCGAGCAACTCTGCGCGCGCGGCCTCGGAGAGACGCCGGATCCGGCCCCAGACATCGAGCTCCCAGGTCACGGTGAAGAGGCTGTCGTAGAGGCTCTGGGGGTTGTCCATGCCTGGAGAGAGGGGCACCGGCCCGACCTCGGTGGAGCGCAGGCCCGCGGCGCTGACGCTGTAGCCGATCTGAGGGAACAGATCGGCGCGCGTGCTGCGGAAACGCCCCGCGAACTCCTCGATGCGCGCCGTGGCGATGCGCAGGTCCTTGTTCTCGACGAGCGCGATGCGGATCAGTTCCGCTAGCACCGGGTCGCGAAACTGGGTCCACCACGCGGTGTTGGCGAGATCGCGCGCCTCGCCCTCTTCGAAGCGGAAGGTCTCCGGGAGATCGAGCCCGGGCCGCACATAATCGGGGCCGACGGTGCAACCCGAGAGCAGCACGGCCCCGGCGAATGCGAAACGCCGCACGCGCATGTCAGTGCACATCGGTGCGCGGTGCGGCCGGGCTCGCGTGCAGCGCCCCACCTCCCCCCTCGGCCGGCTTGGCCACGGCCGCCTGACCGGAGAGCTTTGCGCTCAGGCTCCCGATGAGGTAATAAAAGAGCGGCACGAAGAACAACGCGAGCGTGGTCGCACCGACCATGCCGCCGATGATGCCGGTGCCGACCGAGTGGCGGGCGTTGGCCCCGGCGCCGGCGGCGATAGCGAGCGGCACGCAACCCAGGATGAAGGCCAGCGAGGTCATCACGATGGGCCGGAACCGGAGCTTCGCGGCCTCGATGGCGGCCTCCCGCACCGTGAGCCCTTCCTGATGCTTGAGCACCGCGAACTCCACGATCAGGATGGCGTTCTTGGCCGCGAGCCCGATGAGGGTGACGACTCCGATCTGGAAATAGACGTCGTTCTCGAGCCCTCGGAACCAGATCCCGACGAGCGCCCCGAAGACGCCGAAGGGCACGGCGGTGAGCACCGAGAACGGCAGCCCCCAGGACTCGTACTGGGCGGCGAGGATCAGAAACACGAACATCAAACCGAAAGCGAACACGGTCACCGATGAGCTGCCGGCCTTTTTTTCCTCGAAGGCCTGGCCGGCCCATTCCACGGTGTAGCACGCGGGCAGCACCTCGGCCGCGACCTCCTCCATCGCCATCGCCCGAATCGCCTGGCCGGTGCTGAACCCGGGCGCCAAGTCACCCATCACCTTGGCGGCGAGAAAGTTGTTGAAGCGCGCCACCAGATCGGGACCAGTCTTGTCGCCCGTCTTCACCACCACGGACAGCGGCACCATCTGCCCGTCGCGCTGGCGTACATAGATGTTCTGGATATCCTGGGGCTCTCCACGGTATTGCGGTTCGGCCTACAGGATCACGTGCCACACGCGGCTGTACTTGTTGTATTGGCTCACATAGAGCGAACCGAAGAGCGTCTGGAGCGCAGCGTAGACCTCTTGTACCGGCACGCCCAAGGTCTCCGCCTTTTCGCGATCGACATCCGCGAAGAGCCGCCGTGAGGCGGCGTTGAGCGTGGTGTTGAGGTCGGCGAGCTCGGCCTTGGCGATGAAAACGCGGGTCGCCTCTGCGAGCTCGGTGACGCCCCCCTGCCCGCGGCTCTGGATCCAGAACTCGAAACCGCCCTGGTTGCCGAGGCCCGGGATCGCCGGCGGGTTCAGGGGCACGATGATCCCTTCCTTGATCGCCCGCAGCTTGGGGAGGGTATGGTCGAATACCGCGAAGGCCGACAGCCCTCGCCTTGGCGCTCTGCGAAGTCCTTGAGCGCGATGAAGAGCGTGCCGGCATTGGTCTTGTACTGGCTGTCGAGGAGGCTGTAGCCCGGGGGCGCCGAATAGTCCTTGACCGCCGGCTCCTCGGCGAAGATCTCCGCCGCCCGCCTGGATACGGCCTCGGTGCGATCCAGGCTCGCCCCATCCGGCATGATGACCGCCGCGAGGAGATAGCCCTGGTCTTCCTGCGGAACGAAGCTGCCCGGGATGGCGCCGAAGAGGTGCCAGGTGGCGTACAGCATGGCGCCAAAGACAACAACGAGATGAGCACACGCTTGACGGCCGCGTGCACCCCGGCGCCGTATCGATCGGTGAGCCACGCGAAGGAACGGTTGAACCACCGGAAAAAGCCCTTGCGTTCGCCGTGGTGGGGCTCGAGCATGAGCGCTGCGAGCGCCGGGGTGAGGGTAAGCGCGACGAAGCCCGACAGCGCGACCGAGACGGCGATGGTGACCGCGAACTGCTTGTAGAGCTGGCCGGTGGTGCCGCTCAATACCGCGGTCGGCAGGAACACCGCGCAGAGCACGAGCACGATCGCGACCACCGGCCCGCTGACCTCGTCCATCGCCTGGAACGCCGCCTCGCGTGCCGAGATGCCAAGCTCGGTCATCTTGTGCTCGATGGCCTCGACCACCACGATGGCATCGTCCACCACGATACCGATCGCGACCACCAGGCCGAAGAGCGTCAGCAGGTTGATCGAGAAACCGAGGATGCTCATCCCGATGAAGGTGCCGATGAGGGAGACAAATACCGCGATGGTCGGGATTACGGTGGCGCGGAAGCTCTGTAGGAACAGATACACCACGAGCACCACGAGCACCACGGCCTCCAGGAGCGTATGGATCACCTCCTCGATGGAGGCCTCGACGAACTTGGTGGTGTCGAGCGAGAGGGTATAGTCGAGACCCTCGGGAAAGCCCTTTTTCAGCTCCGCCAGGCTCTTCTTCACCGCTTTGGCAACCTCCAGGGCATTGGCCCCGGGTTGCTGGTAGACCGCGATCAAAGTGGCGGTCTTGCCGTTGAGATTAGTGCGGAGGAGATAATCCTTCAAACCGATCTCGGCACGGCCCACATCCTTGAGCCGCACGATCGCCGTCCCTTTCGGATCGGCGCGCAGGATGACGTTCTCGAACTCGGCAGGCTCGGTGAAACGACCGCGTGTGACCACCGGGAAGGTCATTTCCACGGGCGCCGCGGTCGGCGACTTGCCGATCGAGCCCGCGCCGAATTGTTGGTTCTGAGCCGCCACGGCACGCTGGATATCGCTCGGGGTGATGCCGAGCGTGGTCATGCGATCGGGCTTGAGCCAGATCCGCATCGCGAGGTCCGGCACCCCGAAGATCGCCGCCTGGTTCGCGCCCGGGATACGCTTCAGCGCATCGAGCACGTAGAGATCGGTATAGCTCGCGACATAGCGCTCGTCGTAGCGCCCGTCCGGCGAGTAGCCCCGATGATCAATAGAAACGTCGACGAGCGTTTTTCCACCTTGACGCCGGTGGCCTGCACCGAGTGCCGGCAGGAACGGCAGCGCTAGGTTCACCCGGTTCTGGACCTGCACCAAAACACCGTCAGCGAAAACATCGCGGACATGATCCCATTGATCAATCGCTTCTCTGAGAGACCGCTCATATATAACGTCGCATGGAAGACTCTTGTCTATATTGTTATTGCATTACTTGTCCGCTACGTCGAGCACCTCATTCCCTTCATCCGGGAGCATGGCAGCCTGACCGTCGCAAACCGCCAACTACTTCATGAGGTCGTATGGCCTCATTTCTGGGCGATTCAGATATGGTTTCTGGTACTTTTTTTCTTCTATTGCGCTCTCAGAGAACTCGTCCGTGTCATTGGCAAAGATCGCGTCATTCACATCTTTTTCGGGGCTCGCGGGGCACATAGTGTTTAACAGGACACGGCGGTTGACCCCGAGTCACGACCTGGTGTACCTTGGAGAGGAAAGCGGGTTGCTGGATTCCCGCAGCCGTGAACGTACGCATGGCGTCGATCCAGGCGTCTACTCAAAGCGGAAGATCAGGTGCATTGACCAATGCAGTGGCTTACTCTGATTTCTGAGAATCCCCTTGGGTAAGCTTTCCGAAGCATCCAACCGAGGAGATCAGGGCCATGAACAAACGCATTCGACTTCTGACCGCAGGCGCGGCGATCGCCGGCGCCGGCAGCGTCTGGGCCGGCGAGCTCGGCCACTACGGGCCCGGTCTCGCGAACATCCGTGATTTGGCCGTTCCGGAGCCCGGGTTCTATGGCCTCCTCTACAACTATTTCTACAATACGGACACCTTGAAGAACCGCAACGGCGATGAGGTCAATACCCTTTCGGGCACAGGGCCACTGGGGGGCACGACCACCGTGACCGTTGATCCCGATATCGATGTCTACGCGCTGGTTCCCACCTTTGCGTGGGTGAGTCGCTGGCAGGTACTGGGCGCGCGCTATGCGGCCTTCATCGCACTCCCCTTCGCGGACAACAGCGTACAGGTCAATTTGAGTCGGGCGCGTGCGGGCAGGTTCCTTGACAGGGAGTTCAGCACGAGCCTGGAAGCCGACACGGACTTCGGTTTCGGCGATCTGTTCGTCCAGCCGGTATGGCTGGGATGGAGCGGGAAACACTACGACATCGCGGCCGGCTATGGCTTCTATGCGCCGACGGGAGAAGACGGGCTCAGCCTCGAGTTCTGGGAGCACCAGTTGCAGGTCGCCGGGACCTGGTATCCATTTGACCAGCGCGGGACGGCGATCATGCTGGCGAGCACCTTCGAGATCAACCACGAGAGGGAGGATGCGGACATCACTCCGGGGGAACGTTTCACCCTCAACTGGGGCATCAGTCAATACCTACCGCTCAACAAGGAGCAGACTTGGCTTGCCGAGATCGGCACCAGCGGCTACAGCCAGTGGCAGGTCGAAGAGGACTCGGGATCCGATGTGCCGCAGATCCGCAGACTCAACCTGCAACTCGATGCGAAAGACGAGGTCCACGCCGCGGGCATCCAGGCGGGGCTCACGTTCGTGCCGTGGAAGGCCGCGCTGACGGTTCGCTACCAGTGGGAATTCGATGCCGAGGCGCGGTTTGAAGGAGAAAACCTCGTGGTGACCCTGGCGAAGGGATTCTGAATCTCCGTGTTTCGCGTCGTCGCGCGCTGCGCCGATGGATGTCACGATCCGCGTCGGTGGGCAGGCGGTGGCCAAGGGCCGCTTGCCGAAGACGGCGTTGATCGGCTGGTCGGGGATCTCCCTGATCTCTTACCGGAAGGCCGCCTATTAACGGGCGAGCGCAAAGGCCATATCTCGAGTGCGCCATTGGATCAACGATTTTCGAATCGGTTATAGTCAAATAGCGCCGCTTCGATGGGTGCCCAACGTCGATACGCGGCATGCACGGCGTCACTGTAAGACCAAAAACGTGTCATGGGTATACTCTGCCAGCCCGGTGTCGATGATCAGGCTGGGTTGAGGAACGAAACCCGGCCTTGGCGCGGATATGCTGGGTATCGCTCGGCTCGTCCCAGCTCTCCCACTGCGAAAGTTCCGTCGGTTCACAGCCAGAATCCCGCAGGCGCTCGAAGAACCAGAATGCCGCCAGCGTTCCCATCGCCCGTGCTTACTTGCTGAGGTCTTCGAACGTCTTGGCAAATTTGGCGATGGGGTTGCTCAGGCAGTATTCGCGCACCTTGTCGGTGATGGCCGCGTTCTTGTCGAGATCCAGCGTCGTGCGATTTGCCTTGCCGTTGATGTAGCCGTGCATGTAGGCCATTGAGAGCTCACGCCCGCGAT